>CBIHQO010000652.1:0-4401 GCA_966211735.1 uncultured Schlesneria sp. | reverse complement strand
GTTCATCAATTGGATCTCGCATGCCGTTGAAAGAAACGCAAAAACTTCGGAGTGCTACTCTGCAATGATCACTGTTGATTGACCCCGACGGGATTAGAAAGCCGTGCCACCCCGCCCTGCCAAAAGCGGTGGTAGGTTCGGTTGGCAACAAAGTCAATTTCAGCAGGCGCGTTACGGGTCGGGTTCGATCTTGCAATTTGGCAACGCCTTTCGAAGTGATACCCTGCCTTTCACGGTGGTTTCTGTTCCGTTGAGGTTGAGGTATGCCATCCTTTTCAATCCATTTAGATGTGGCAATCCGGCATCAGTGACCGGCGTGTCTCTGAGGGACAGAGAAAAGAGATTGTTCAGTCCCTTGAGATGCTCCAAACCAGCATCGGTCACGTCGGTGTGGTCGAGGTCGAGAATGCAGAGATTTCTCAGCCCTTTCAAATGTTCAATTCCAGAGTCGGCGACATGCGTATGACTGAGGTAGAGATGGCTGAGACTGTTTAACGATCCAATTTTCGACAGCAGAGCCGGTGGCATCGGCATACGAATGTAAGTCTGAGATTTTGCGCTTGCAGGCTGTATTGCAATCATATACGGAAAGGTCACGTGAATGCGGTCGAGGAACGAAGGTCGGATTTGAATTGATTCCGGAATCCAAGGCGGTCCGCGGTATTCGAATTCGACTTGCCCACCAAGGGCTTCGATCTCCCGAACGATCCGCAACTCCCTTTGATGGGGCATCCAAATGAACACAGCAACCGAGGACACCGCCACCAAAACCAGTCCGATGACGATTCGGACGGCGTTTGCTCGAATGAATCGCCATGCATTCACGGGTTCATGGGTACCTGCGATCATGTCGCTCCTTCAATCCGGTCAGATTTACTGCCAAAGATCGCAGGAGATTGTAGTTCTCTTCGAGCATTTCCGTCAGACGAAACGACAATTAAGTTATGTACTTCATTGAGTGGCAGGGTGGCATTGCTAGACCTCCCGAAGTCGATGTGGCACCTCCCGTTGAGTTTGAAGGGATAGGAGTACTTGTCAGCATCTTCATGGCAGGGTGGCATTGCCAAATCCCTGGAAGTCGTTAAGCCGTGCCACTGTGTGGCCGCTTCGGACACGCAGTGCGGAGGGCACATCAACCTTTGGAAAATCGCCTTCACAATGGATTCAACGGTTCATCAATTGGATCTCGCATGCCGTTGAAAGAAACGCAAAAACTTCGGAGTGCGGCTCCGGGCAGAGTGGCAAGGTCAATTGACTTTGATGGGCTTAGAAAGCCGTGCCACCCCGCCTTGTCCCAAAGCGGCCAAGCAGTGGCACCAACCCTGAGTTTCGGAAGCTCAATCAATGCCATCCCGCCAAGCATTTGATCGCGCGAGGCAGGCATTCTGACCCTCAAAAGTCGTTAAGCCGTGCCACTGTGTGGCCGCTTCGGACACGCAGTGCCAACTGCACATCAACCTTTGGAAAGTCGCCTTCACAACGAATTCAGCGGCTCATCAATTGGATCTTGCGTGCCGTTGAAAAAATGCAGAGAACTTCGGAGTGCTGCTCCGGGCAGAGTGGCAAGGCCGATTGACTTTGATGGGCTTAGAAAGCCGTGCCACCCCGCCCCTGGAGGGTGGAAACAGCCATGGTCGTTCGTCGTGAGTTTGTCGAACTGTGTCGCGTCGAGCGAACGTTGCAGAGGTCTGCCGCCGATTCGGTGTGTCTCGGCATCGAACAGCCTCCGCCACCACACTCGACCTACTCAACCGTCACCACGATCGTGCCCGATTTGCTGATAATGTCTACACCGTTGGTCCGTTCAGATCCGGTCAGAATGTCATCGGGGCGATCGAACGTGGGTAGAGAGAATGGTTCATCGCCTTTGAGGCGGGTTCGAACGCCGCGCCACTCTCGACGGCATGCACAAACCTGGCTCCACGTGTTGAAGTTGAAGTCTTCGAGGCTTTCTCGTGCTGCGCGGGCTCTGACTGTTCCAACATTCGTGGCTGCGAAGAATGGAAGTTGTCGGAGATTGTCTGGCGTCATCGAGACATCGATGCGGCCCGATTCGGACACGATTCGGTGCGGTTGATCCGCAAGCTTGGCTGAAGCCCTTAATGCGGTGTCCCCGAATTCGTTTTTGATGTCGATTCGCCCGACAATTCCCGACAATTTCAGATCCACGCGACTGAACCACGCGGTCAGATCGCCTTCGATCTTCTCACAGACCAACTGCCGCGCCGGAGGGATATTGAGTGTCCGCTGGTTATCTTGAAAACCAGTTGACGTATTCGCCAATTCTGTCGTGGAGATAATTGAAACATTCCCGATCACGGATTCGACATGATCTAAAGGCACATTGAAGACTGACAGCGATCCGTTCAATTCGGAAATCGAGAACGTTCCTTCATAGTCTCGATCAACAGACCCGTCGCTGGTCACAATCAGTGCGGAATGCAGGCCGCGGATATCAAGACCGGCCAGACAACCGCGAAGTGCGACCGCCTTGCAGCGAGGAACGTAGACGGTCAATCGGACATGTCGTTGCCATTCAACACCAGACCTGCCGCCCCCCACTTTGGGCTCGATGGTCACATCAATCATCCGATTTCCCTCTTGCCATGTCAGTCCCTCGATGTGAAGCCTGTCGATTTCGTGGCCTTGGAAGTCTCGATACGGCTGATAAGTCGAATCACGAGACTGCAGGATTCTCTTGCGGAACTGAAGCTGCTGCGGAGTCGCTTTCTGACCGGCTTCACTCGCCAGAAATGCCTGTTCGTCCGCGTCGTTTTCCATCGTGGTTCGGCCGACGATTTCGGGCGCGGCACCATGAACGTGAATCAGCTTCAGGCCTGCCAGATGCTCGGCCGCACCCTCATCACCGTTGGCCATCACGATCTTTTCGAATTCGCATTTGACCTGTGGTCCGTCCCAACTGCGAACAACAATATGGTCACCGGTCATCACCAACAATTTCTTGGGGCCCAGCTCGAACAGAATTGTTTCACGTTGCGTATGGATCTTCGCAGCGGTCACCAACGTTTTCTTTTGTTCGATCTCTTTGCGAAGACTCTCCAATTCCGCACGCAGTTCACTGATTTTTTGACGCGCTTCAGCGGTCGACAGACCTTTCCGATCCAGATTGACCTTCAGGGCCTTCGTCTGTTCCAGAACTCGATCGTATTTTTCCTTCAGATCCCGAGCGACGAACCATGCACCGCCGCGCGCGTTTTTTAACATCACCGCATCGGGAGGTCCCGAGCCAACCACACGCGGCAACTCCTGAGCGAATAACTCGTGCCCCTGCAGTGGCAAGACGACCACAACCGCGAAGCTCAGCAGCATGTGAACCACTGGCATCCAATTGATCCGTCGTAAAGTTGTCATCTAGAGATTCCTTGTCAAAGGTGATCGTTACCAGCGACCAAAACGGCTCAACGTCACCTGAACTTCCCGCTCGACTTCCATTCGATCGACCTGTTCACTCATCGTGCTCAACATCTCGTCCAATGTCTCGGCCGCGGAACTCAATTCTGTCAGTTGAGCCACGACATCGGGGACGAGTACCGTTGTTTCGGCTGAAGAACTGGTGACGACCTCGATGTTTTCGCCATCCTCGGGGACAACGATCGGTGGCGGATTAATTCTCTGAGGCATCGCAACGAATACAAAGCAAACAGCGATTGTCGCAGCCACGGCGGACGGAACGGCCCACCCGGTGCACTGCCAACGCATCGGTCGAGAAATGCGTGATGCATTCTCCCAAACCAGCCGCGCGGACTTGGGCAACGGTTCGTGAACTGCCAAAGCCGCTTTGATTTCCTGCAGAACAATCAATTTCCCAGCACAGGTTGGGCAGCTTCCGGCATGCTCTACTGCTGCATTCCGTTGGTCACCATCGCCATCTTCGATAGCAGATAGAAAATCATCGCAATTCATGGAGAGCCCTCCGCAGTTTGAGAAGAGCGACATTCAGACGACTCTTCACTGTCCCTTCGGAAATTTTCATCGCCGACGCCGTCTCGCTGATCGTCAATCCACCGGTGTAGTGCAGGACTACGACATCGCGATAGGACGCGGGCAACTCTGCCACGGCTGTCCCAACCAGTCGATTCGACTCAGAATGGACTGCTCGGTCGGACGGCGAGTTCTTGCAATTCTCTGCAACATCAGACAACTCGGTAAAACGCACGGGCTTCCTGCAAGCGTCCAGAAACACGCGATACCCGATCGTCAACAACCACGCGCGAGGATTATTCAGTGTCGGACACGAATCCATCTTCTGCCAGACCTTGGCCGCCGTCTCCTGGAACAGGTCATCGCTATCGTGCGTGGTGCCGCACAACCGGCGAAACAGCGCCATCAGCGCTGCCCCGTCTTCGTCGAACAGACACATAAAACTCTCCCCTTCCGAAA
>CBIHQO010000651.1:0-4411 GCA_966211735.1 uncultured Schlesneria sp. | reverse complement strand
CAGCACCCGGTAGAACGACAGTTCGGCGGCTGAAAGAAAGTCGTCCCTTTGTCGGTACGGCAATTGTTCTGAAGCCGGAGCAGCACCGTGGGGGCGAATCCCTAAGAGGCTGAGGATCACTGCCAAACAACCTTGAGGTTCTGAATCAGGCATATTGAGTTCGCTAGGTGTAGTTCGCATGGTATAGAGGAGCCAATTCTGACGAATGGGAATTCTACTCTCGAATGAGTTCGTTGGCAGCATCGAGCAGAACATGTTCTACTGCCTTCTCATTCGGTGCTCGCTAAAGTGATGCAGAAATCCCAAACTCGTTGCGCACATCCGCCACCGAGTTGCAGCGGATGTTCTTGAGAAACTTGCCTTCGGAGTAGACACTTGACTGGACGCATCTACTTGCTGAACGACAACTCAAAGTTAACGGCGATGGAAGCGGCTCCCTACGACTCCGAACGTCTCCTTCAAGAGTTGCTGGCAAACCACCCCGATCTTCTCGCCGGTGAGCAAATAAACAGCGAAATGCCACGACGGTGGTTGCTCGTGACTCGTGAGATGTCGGTCCCCGGTGAAGAAAATGGCGCTGGCCGATGGTCGCTCGATCATCTGTTCCTTGATCAAGAGGGGATACCTACTCTGGTCGAAGTGAAGAGAAGTAGCGACACACGTATTCGGCGTGAGGTTGTCGGCCAGATGCTGGACTACGCCGCAAATGCCGTCGCCTACTGGCCGGTGGAACAAGTCCGAGCGGTCTTTGAATCCCGATGTGAATCCGAAGGCGTTGATGCAGCCGAAGAACTTGCCACACTTGTGGGTTTGGACCACGATCCATCAGCCTTTTGGCAGCAGGTGAAAACAAATCTTCAGGCAGGTCGTATCCGCCTTGTTTTCGTCGCGGACGAGATTCCCCGCGAACTCCAACGAATCGTAGAGTTTCTGAACAAGCACCTTGATCCGACGGAAGTGTTGGCCGTTGAAATCAAACAGTTCGTCGGCGAGGGCATGAGGACTCTCGTTCCCCGAGTTATCGGATTCGTCGACAAAGATCCCGTCGCTGGTGCAAGGTCTGTCCCGAAGGTAATCACAGAGGCAGACTTTCTGCGTGACTTAAACTCCAAGTGTTCCGCTGAGGAAGCACGGGTGGCAATGTCGCTCGTTGAATGGTCACGTAAGAAGGGACTGGCGGACATTTTCAGAATGTACCAACGAGGTGCCGCGTTCTCTCCAACAGTTCGTCGCGCCGATGGAATTTCCCTTTTCTATGTGCAGTCTTGGGGAGCGTTGATGATTTCACTTCGTTCGTTGAAGGGTTGCCCACCGTTCGACGATGAGAGTCTCCGTGACGAACTGTTGACGAAGCTCCAGCAATTGCCGGGGCTGATCGCAACTGGGTTGGCACGCGATGGGCTCCCAATGGTTGGTTTGACGCAACTCGCTGACAAGAACGTATTTGACAAGGCCGTGGAGATTCTCGGCTGGGTTGTGAATCAGATCGAGTCGACGGCAGACGCTAAATCGCCGGGATGACATTGTCGATGTACACACTACTAAACAAGCGCAAGCAGACTGAATATGCATCCTACAAGCCCCGAAACCCCGCCCGAAACTCCCGAAGTCGGCGAATCCAGCACATCGAACACCGCCCCAGATCTGACAGCGATCGACCGGCGTTCGCTGCTCAAACTGATCCACGCAACAATGCCACTTCCCACTCGGGAAGAGACTGGTGCGGATGGGTCGCTGGTCTTCGTAGGTGGCGATCCCGGAGAGGTCATCATCCGAGTTGCACGAAGTCAGATTTCAGTGTCCGTTTTCGGAATCGTTTGGGAAGGATCTCACACACCGGTTGTGAGTCCCAAACCGCTCCTAAGCCTGAATTGGCGACTCATGCCTGCCGCGAGGCTGACCCCGCTTCTACATGACATGATCGAAGCGGCTCAACAAATCCGACTGGCGACTTTCCACAAGTGCGAGCATTGTGGTGAAACGAAACCGCCAGAATGGATGCATGGCAAGAACTGTTGTCAGTCATGTGCAGAGCAACATCTTGGTATCGTCCACTGAAGATTGGACCGTCACATCAAATAGCTTGCGATTCAGGTTGCCCCCGAAGCGAGATGGCACGATGTCGAATATGCCCCCACGAATGCTCAGCGCTCCATTGCGACTGACTGCAATGACACTCCGAGGTCTCGGACCCTATCTCCAAGGGGCGAGGCTGGAGATCAAACCGCTTACAATTCTTTGCGGCGAAAACGGCTCAGGGAAGTCGACATGGATTGAGATGCTGTCGAAGCTGAAACTCACGGCAGCCGAGAGCGGTTTTCCGTTCACGTACCTTCACGACCCAAATGTGACTGAAGGAACTACGTATTCGCGATCTGATCTACACGCCGCCATCATTTCTCCTTCATCCGATCGCTCAGATGACCCGAGTGAAATGTCACGGAAACGACGAAGGAAACGGAAGGAGCTTTGTGGCATTGATGCCCACAACTGCGGCCCTCCGGGGTGCATTGGTTTGGAAATCGAGGTGACTCATCAGATCTCGGACCTTCTCGGTGAACTTGCCCCGCCCGAGAATTCTTCCTCAGCGGCTCAAGACTTCCTTTGGTGTGGAAAGTTGTCCGCTGGAACACGTCTCGAATTGCGTTGGGCTTACCCAGCAGTGACACACTTGGGTTCACGCGAGCACACGGACGGACTTCACGAGTGGATCGAGCTAGTACTGGTCGTGTCGAACAAGCGGTACACACTTCTTCTCAATCGCTCATTAGACGAAGTGTGGGAGAAGCTGGCAAACGAATGGAATCGCAAGGAGCAACCGCATCTATGTTTGAGTCGGTCGAAGGCGTTCGTGTTGGGAAATGAAGACGACGAATCGGAATCCGAGTCCATCGGAATCGTCGACGCTGGTCGTTGGGCAACCGATCTACGGATCGTGGAGGGAGACCCACTGGCGAAGCCACTGTGCGATAATTTCTTAAGACTATTCAAAGTGATCGTTCAACGAGTTCTGTCCGGCTACTTCCCAATCAGTGCAGTCCGAGAGATCCATCTGGCCGAAGTTTCCGAGCAGACGCCAATTGTAGCGCCACCGAATTCAGACGAACAATGTGATGCGTCGGTACAAGAAAGCCAAGAGAATCGCGATTCCAACATTCTGAATGCACGGCGATACGTTGGCTGTCGAGGAGAAGACACGCAAACGCTCCATGCCTACTGGGCCTACAACCTGATGCGGCAACGCTATCTCCCATACACAGGTTGGATCGACAATTCGTTCAATAAAAATGATTTCTTGGCAGGCTGGGAAGGTGAGGAAAACAGCCCACAACGCTTCCCAATTCACTATCGCCTTCAGCAATTGAAGTATTGGAACAACATTTTGGACCTCGCGACTCCATCCGTGCGCTTGGAATGGGAGTTGGGGATCAAAGTTGACAACACGGCGAATGACGCCTCGATCACACTTCTCAACGATCTTCTCTTGAAACAAGACCTCTTCCCAAATGCATACTGGCCCATCAGCTCAAAGGGAGAGGCACAGATCCTCGTCGGCCAAACGGTTCGTACAATCGACGAAACTGTTCGCCTGAATCGCCTTCTTCTCGAAAGCTGCTTCAGTTCCAATCCATCTCGCGGATTTGTAGGAGTCTACTGTGGGCACAGAACAGGTTATCTCTTCGAGACTTTCGTCTCGTATTGGCTGAAGCACCTCACCGGCACGGAACAGAAGTATGGATCGTTTCACGGTGTGCCGCTAAATCGTTTTTGGAATGTTCCGAACGGCGTATCCGATTCCACAACTGTCCCGAACGGTGGGCTGGTTCATTCAGAAAGAGATTGGTGTCAACGTGGGAGTGATGACGGCGATACGGGATATCGTGACCCTGAGGACAATTGGGGCGACTTAAATCAGACAATTCGGCCACCGACGATTCCCGGTCTGGCGGCTTGGCATGTCATGAGCACTGGTTTCCACCAATTGGCCCCCATCGTGGTTCAGGCCGGGCTGTTGCATCAGAACGAGATCATGGCTGTTGAGAACCCGGAGGTTCATCTGCATCCGTCGTTACAGATCAAGGTGGCCGAGTTCCTGATGCATCAAGCCAACGCAGGCAAGGTCATGCTGATTGAAACTCACAGTGACCTTATTGTTCGAAGAATTCTTCGGGCCATACGGCAGGAAGACATCAAGCAGGAAGCCGTCCGAATCAACTTTACGCATTTGGAAGATGGACCCAGTGGGCTGAATTTCAAGCACGCTCAAATTGAACAACTGAAGATCAATGACGACGGCCAGATTGCAAACTGGCCACCGGGATTTATGGATGACAGTTTGGAAGAAGCACGTCGGTTCATTGACGCAGGAATTGATGACGGAGGCAAGGCAGATGAGTCGGACGAATGACAA
>CBIHQO010000650.1:0-4415 GCA_966211735.1 uncultured Schlesneria sp. | reverse complement strand
TCTGCACACCTTCTCTGCTGCCCTCAATTGACCACCACGAAACGACCACACCCGGGCGTAGGCGGCACCCCAAGACAGCCATCGCCGCGTCCACTACCGACAGACCAGTAAGTACTGGTACGATGTTCGCCCCTTGTCGATCAACTTCTTTGAAATTCGTCTGGAGTCACCCATGAAACGCTCGCTAAGTCTACTGCTCTGCCTGTCCCTCGCCGCTGGTTGTGCCGCGAATAATTCCACACCGACAGGAGGAGCTGGCTCGAGCGGTTCAGCAGGCGGCACGACGAAGAAGCTGCGAGTGGCTGTTATTCCCAAGGGGACGACGCACGTCTTCTGGAAGTCGGTGCATGCCGGTGCCGAGAAGGCGGCGAAGGAACTGGGCGATGTCGAAATTCTCTGGAAGGGGCCGCACCTGGAAAATGATCGCGACGAGCAGATTAAGGTGGTCCAGGACTTTGTGACGAATAAAGTCGATGCGATCTGCCTGGCACCACTCGATAAGCAGGCTTTGGTAGGCGTCGTGAACGAAGCGGTCGACGCTTCGATTCCAGTTGTCATCTTCGACAGTGCTCTGCAGGACGAATCAAAGATCGTCAGCTATGTCGCGACCGATAACCGCAAAGGTGGTGAACTGGCCGCGAAGCAAATGGCGACCGCTCTGGGTGGCAAAGGGAACGTGATCATCCTGCGCTATAACGCGGGCAGCGAAAGCACCGAACAGCGCGAAGAAGGCTTTTTGGAGGTCCTCGCTAAGGAATACCCCGACATCAAAGTGATCTCGTCCAATCAGTATGCGGGGACGACTCAGGAGGAATCGCTGACGAAGGCGACCGAAGTCCTGAACAAGTACAAAGACGAAGTGAACGGGATCTTCGCGGTCTGCGAACCCAACGCGGCCGGCGTAATCGGGGCGTTGAAGGAAACGGAACTGGCCGGCAAAGTGAAGTTCATCGCCTTCGATCCGAGCGAAGATCTGATTCGCTCGATGGAATCGGGAACCTGCCACGGCATCGTACTGCAGGATCCGATTACGATGGGCTACGAATCGGTCAAAGCGGCGGTGAACAAGATCCGCGGGACGGCTGCCGTCGAGAAGAGAATCGGCACCGGTGAATTCGTCGCCACGCCCGAAAACATGAAGACCGAACAGATGTCCAAACTGCTGAGCCCCGAGCGGTTCGAGAAGTAGGACCGGGACAAGATCACCAATCGCCAGTCGGTGGTCTTCCTCCTGGGTCTCGCGGCAAATTTAGCAGGCGGGCGGCAGATGAAAACCTTACCACACATCGTCAGCGGCGGCGGCTGGATCAAGCACCAAGTCTTGATCCGACCGAAGGCTCGGCTGTTTTCGATCCTGTCAGCCATCTGGCTGGCTGTTGCGATTGCCGTATTGAGTTCATTGTGCGCTGAGTGGCCGCAGTTCCTTGCCTCTCGACCTTGGCTTTGCGCCGCATTGTTGGTTCCCGAACCGTTGCTTATGGCTCTGGCCGTGAAGTTCTGGTTAACGGAGGCACCGCAGATGACGACGACATACTTATCCTCGCCAGACCACAACGCTCGTAATTTGTACTGAGCCTCGTCGCTCGCGTGATCCGATTCCCTTTGCGCTCCGCCACGAAAGTAAATCAGATGTTCTGCAGGTCCTTGGCGATTGTGGCTGCGTGTTTGATCTCCACATCCTTCGCCGAGGAACTGGACTATCACGTTACCGATCCCGACTTGAAAGTCGTGCGGCTCGATTCGTCTCCGGACGACTCGTTCCTCTCTGTCCGCGTCGACAGCGAAGGCCGCATCTTTGTTGGTGGGCGGAAGACACTCTATGTCTACGATCTCGACAAGGACGGAAAGTATCTGCCTCGTCGATTGTTGTTCGAATTCCCCGAGCACTCGTGGGTGAATGACATCGAAGTGCGCGGTGACGATCTGTATCTGGTCACGGTGAGCGCGGTCTATCGGATGCCCGGCGCACGAGTGAAACGAGACGGCCTGACGATTGAGCGTCTGCTGTGGGGCGTGCCCAACGGACATGTGCATCAATGCTTTCACGCCTGCGCCTGGGGACCGGAAGGGCACCTGTACGTCTCGATGGGCGACCCGCTGTGGTACTACGGCGACTTCGAACGGCCCGATCATTGGGGCCACTGGACGATGTATTTCAAGCCGACTGCGACCGAATCCGGCAAGCTGCTGAATTCCAAAGGCAATCAACCGCAGCCACCGAAAACCGTGGAGATCGCCGGCAAGACGTGGGCTGCCATGCCATACAACGGGGTGGGATCCGTGTTTCGGATTCGTCCTGATGGGACGGATCTGCGGTCGTATTCGCGTGGGCTCCGTAATCCCTGCGGGCTGTGTTTCGACAAGAATTGGAACCTGTTCACCAATGACAACGATCACGAAGGATTGCCTTCACTTTACGCTCCCGGTCGACTGCTGCATGTGACCGAAGGTTCTTACTTCAGTTGGCCGCGTGGCTGGCTGCAAAGCAAAACGCCTGATCGAGCGGACATCCTGCCGACCGTCAACGAAGAGATGGGCCGCGCGGTCCCCGTGTTGCAGACTTACTACGACGAGGACTATCTGCCGAAATTTCGGAATTCGTTGATGGTGGCTCGCTGGTGCCGCAGGCAGGTGACGTACTTTCCTTTGAAATCTCAGGGCCGCTCATTCACGGCGAAAGAGCATGTCTTGCTGGAGGGGCGCGACCAAGCCCGTCCGGTTGGTGTTTGCGTGGGCCGCGGCGGCCGAGTCTTCGTCACGATCTGCTACATGGCTCAGAACGAAGGTTCGCCCGTGTATCGCAGCGACTTGGCAGTGATCACTCGCCAGGACGATTTGCCGTCGATGCCCTTCGTGAGCGACGACGTCACGAAAGCGGAATTGCCGCAATTGCTGCATTCGTTGGAGGATCGCAGTTGGACGATACGCAGACAGGCGCATGAAGAGATGCAGCGGCGCGGTGAGCCCAAAATCAACCCAGTGGTTGAGGCATGGATGGATCTCGACAATCCAGAGACTGATCCCATTGCTCTTCCTGAGTTGCAAAGCCGGTTGGCGCAGCATCTCCTCTATCTCTCCAAGTATTTTCAACGGAAGGTTCTGGAGGATGCTGGAGCGGGCAATTCATTTGATCTGCAGCGTCAAGTGGTGAACTCAGCGTCGCTCGATCGCTGCCTGTTTAATTCACTGGCGGACCGATATGTACCGGCAGACGATCCACGTTACCTCTTCAGCGGTGCGCGGGGCAGGATCGCACGTCTCACGGAACTCGGAGCGCTTCCGAACCTCTTCTCGTGGTTCTCCAAGCGAAACTCCGTTGATGAATACAGTTGGAGCCAATGGGTCGGGATGATCAGTTCGGACGACCCTACGGAACGGATCATCGGCGCGCTGTTCGGCGCGGAATACGCTCCCCCCACGATGTACAGATTCAAGTGCGAGGCGACGAAGCCTGAAATTCGATTGGCAGCGGTCTTAACCGTTGGTTTCCGTCTGACGATTCCACCCGTGTCCGCCACGTTTCCCGTCGAGACGCCGCTCACGCCGCACATGAAGGAAGAAGCCAACATTATTCTGTTCGCAGACGAGAAGGAACCGATCGATCTGCGGAAGTTCGGGCGAGTCGGAAACTACACCGTGGCCGAGCATTGGAAGGCGCTGAAGCACACCGATGAACAGGAGATGTTGTTCTCACTGCTGATGGAGCGGTTGGACGATACTGATGACAAAGTACGCTTGCAGGCAGCTCATTTTCTGTCGCTGCTGAATGACCCGCGCAGCGAACCCAAGATTGCGATGGTCACGGCCAATGTGCAGGACAAGCGACTGAATCTCGGGAGGCTGGATCATCTGAAACCGATGATCTGGATGCTGGGGCCTGTTCCTGATGCCGCTGGCTTCAACACCGTGCATCCGGTCGAAACCACCGCGATCGACCTGACTGGAAAATACGAGATTGCCGGGAAATCGTACGAGTGGAAGCAGACGAACATCACCAGTCCCGACCGCCCCCTCTATGATTTCCGGACGCTGTTCGGTCCGTCACCGAATTCGTCGGTCTATTCTTTCTTCCGATTCGATACGCCGACCGCTCAACGGATGCAGTTG
This sequence comes from uncultured Schlesneria sp., assembly GCA_966211735.1. Lineage (GTDB taxonomy): Bacteria > Planctomycetota > Planctomycetia > Planctomycetales > Planctomycetaceae > Schlesneria. The sequence continues at coordinate 308 of CBIHQO010000650.1, read as the reverse complement.
CTTGTCGGGAGTGAAGACGGCGTCAAGGTCTGGCAGAACGGCAAACTGGTCTTCGAAAACGATGTGGTGCGACCGTTGATTCAATTGGACGACGTGGTCTCGCTGAACCTGCAACCGGGCAGCAACGATATCCTCGTCCGAGTCCGCATGCGCAAGGGACTTGGCGGCCAGTACTTTCACTACAAACATTTGGGTGATGTGAAGCTGACGATTCCCGACAAACCGGACGGGCTGTCGTTGGCGGAGCGCTTGAAGTCATCGGGAACAGGATCGCAGGCGATCGATCCGAAGTTCTTAGAAGTCGACTG
>CBIHQO010000649.1:0-4419 GCA_966211735.1 uncultured Schlesneria sp. | reverse complement strand
GAAACGAGAAATCAGTGATCGCGACCTGCATGGATGAGCACTCGTCAGGATGGATATCAGAGCTGCAGACTTATGTGAGTCGGCACAATAATCACATCTGATCGCAGAAGCAAACGCACACCTGAAGATGTATTGATCTATTGTGCGTGCGATGAATACGAAGAGTAGAAGGCGGATCAGACAACGATCGAAGGGGCAGTTTTCATCATTCTGAAAGATGATAGTTTGCGTGGTTGCCAAAGAATCAGATACCCGGAAAGAAGGGTCAAGGGAATAGCAATCGACCAGTAGGGAATGATGAGTTGGGATTGAATTCCGCTCGAATTGGGCGCCGTTCCATCGGTAAAGTCAAAATAAAGACTCCTGGAACGAATCGCGATTGGCCCCCGATTATCGAAGTTACGCCAATTGAAACGCGTCGGTCCTGTGGGCAAGGCCCACCCACAACTGAAGCGACCGTTGTGTGAAACGAAATCTGCGTTGCACAGCCTGCCCACAGGTAGTTGGCAAAAATCAGTCACTGAAAGGCTTCTGATCCAACAACCCATAAATCCGAGTGCCACCACCAGGGTGACGCATCCCACCCTGCGTCTCCAGCCATGGAAGAAAGTATTCATTCCGGCATGATATCAAACGAAACGCCGCAGACGATCAAGGTCGACGGCATTTTTCAATCACGATGGAGTTGCGCAACTAGCAATTGTGAATCACTCACATTGCCGCGAGCCGCAGCGCCTTTATTGTTGCCGGATCACGGGCGAAGGCTCTTTCGCGGTGGACAATTCGCCGACGCGAACTACGCAAAGTTGCGGATGCGCGGATAAGTCGACCATCTGCGGGACGGGTGGGTCGACATCCAGATCCAGTGCGGCAATCACAGGGCGATCAACAGTCTCGGGGTTGCTACGGACGACGCGTCCCACGCGACCGTCATTCAGCCAGACACACGATCCGATCGGATAGAGCGAGACGACTCGCAGCAGTGCTCGAACGGCAGCTGCTTCAAAGCGGCCGCGATGTGCCGCGAACAGAATATCTTCCATCGCGCGATACGGTTCATGTGCTTCCCGGTGCGGCCGAGGAGCGATCATGCCCAGGAATGTATCGGACGCCGCGGCATAGCGAGCCAGTCGATGGATCGCCGACCCTTTCACACCATGAGGATACCCGCTGCCGTCCAGGCGCTCATGAATCTGGGCAGCGACGTAGCGCGCCGCAGGGGGAGCATCCTTGAGCCGGGCCAGAGCCTCGGCGGCGGCCAGTGGATGCCGCATTAGTTCGCGACGGTCACGTTCCGTGATCGGCCCGACTCCCAGGAGCCGACTGGGGACGAGCAGCATCCCTGCGTCATGAACCAGGCTGCCCAGACCGATGGCCGCCAATTCTTCATCGGAGAACCCGGCGTCAATCCCCATGGCCATCGACAACATCGACGATTGAACGCTGTGACGGACTGGATAGCCGTCGTAGAGCGGTTGCAGAGCGAGCGTCAGCGCCGTGTCGAAGTCTTCGCTTAGATGTCGCCGTTGCTGCGCCACAACTTGCATGGCCACGGTCAAATCGAGTTCGTTTTCACTGACGAACCTGGTGAACAGATCGGCAGTGCTGCCGATCGCTCCAATGAATTCCCGCCGCAATCTGGCAACGACAGAAACGCTATCTGTCGCGGGCGTTTCAACTACGGTTGTTGCTGACATTTCTGATCGCATCGCGAGGTCCAGAATCGGATCGCCGTGAACTCGACGGCGGACCGCGAAACTCTAGGTCAACGGGCGCGACTTGGCTGAAATTCGACTCCCCTGCGGCGTGGGCATCCGTAAGCTGCGATTCGCCTTACCGACTTTCCCGATCGTATGGCAATGTTGCCGGGCTGAGGTCATCGGTTTGACGATGTTTTGCAACGACGATGATTTTCGGCAACAGCATCGGCTGCCGAAAAACTGGCCAAATTCAATCATTCTTGTCGTAGGACGGGTTTCCCAACCCGTCATTCTTCGTAGCGAGCCAGGAGATGCAAAAGCAATTTCATGTCAGGATCAAAGCCAAAGTGACGGGCTAGAAACGCTAGAAGCCCATCCTACGGAGCAGAGCTAGAAGCAATCCGCACGGCATCCGCGACCGTGATTGTTCCTTCGTAGATGGCGCGGCCGACGATCGCGCCGATCAACCGCGGCTCCTGTTTTGCCACAGCGGTTAGGCGCTCGATGTCCTTTAGCGTTGTGACGCCACCGGAGGCGATCACAGGCAATCCCAGTCCAGCCAGAGTCACCATATCCTGAATCGTTCCCTCGTCGACACCTTGCATCATCCCGTCATTCGCGATGTTCGTGTAGATCACCGCTGCGACATCGAAGCCAACAAATTGCCTGGCCAATTCAATCGCCGAGGTCTGCGAGACGTCCAGCCAACCGGCGGTGGCGACAAATCCGTTCCGGGCATCCAGTCCCAAGGCCATGCGTCCTGGAAACAGTTTAGTCATCTGCTGAAACCATTCGGGTTGTTTCAGGGCCTGCGTGCCGATGATGGCTCGTTCGACACCGATCTCTTCCAGCACCAGACGCAAGCTCTCTTCGTCGCGCAGACCGCCCCCGAGTTCGCAGGGGATCTTGATCGCTTTGACGATGGAGCGGATCGAGTCCACATTAACTGGGCGGCCCGCTTTGGCTCCGTCGAGGTCAACCAGATGTAAACGCGTGGCTCCTTCCGATTCCCAGCGACGCGCCATTTCGGCAGGATCGTCGGAGAAGATCGTCTCTTGAGCGTAGTCCCCCTGTCGCAGCCGAACACAACGGCCACCACGCAAATCGATCGCAGGCAAGATTTCCATGAATGATCAGTAACCAATCGTCAAAAAGGATGCGAATCAGGGATCAATGACATCGATCAAGTAGCACGAGAGATGTGCCACTGGTTGGCCGCTATGTGCCGAACCAGAACTCAAAAGTAACAAGAAGAGGTGTCCTTTTGATTCAACCCGTGTACCGCAATCGCACTGGTTGTCCGAAGCGGCCAACCAGTGGCACGCCCATGTTTATTCGGGGCGTCTCTAAATCTTGGCGAAATTCGTCAGCAACTGCAGGCCCACTTTTTGGCTTTTCTCGGGGTGAAACTGCGTCGCGAACATATTGCCGCGAGCGACCATCGAGGTAAACGTCACGCCATAGGTTGTTCTGGTCGCGATCACTTCAGGCTGACTCGGCACGACGTAGTAGCTGTGGACAAAGTACACCGAAGCATCGGCCGGGATCGAATCGAGCAGCGGAATGCGACCTGTCGGCTCGAGTGTGTTCCATCCCATGTGAGGGACCTTCAACTCGGCTGAAGGTGGGAAGCGAACGACTTCACCAGGGAGAATACCCAACCCCGGCCATTCACCCCCTTCATAACTCTTTTCGAACAGCATCTGCAGGCCGAGGCAGATCCCCAGAAACGGCTTGTCGCCCTGAATGTGTTCGCGAATGGGATCGATCAATTCCAGTCGCTGCAATTCATGAATCGCGTCGCGAAATGCTCCCACGCCGGGAAGGATCAGCCGGCTGGCTGCGCGGATCTGTTCGGGGCGGTTCACGATCTGAGCCGACTGCCCGATCTTTTCGATGGCTTTCTGCACTGAACGCAGATTGCCCATGCCATAATCAACGATCGCAATCATCGTACATCACAAACCGAGAGAGATAACAACACTAACGTCCACCGCAGCGCCACTGATCGGAAAAACTGGATCCGCGACCGGCCGCAATTCCCGGCCAGGTTTGGGATCGCTGTTCGCTGCAGCCACAATCGTTTTCTTTATTCGCGTAAAACGCCAACTGGTCGCCCGATCGCCATTCATCATCAAACAGATTTTCGTCGGGCTCGCGATAGCCCAACAGTCGCTTGACGCCGCGAATCAACACCAGCGACGCTGCCAGCAGCAGCACCATCATCAAGGCTTGCAGGATGATCAGCGGCCCCAGCGAGAACCAGCTTTCGAAGTGTGAAAAGTAGGGCCGCCAGAAGAAAAGCACAAGCAGCGCTGCCAGGCTGAGGTAGGGCCCATACGGGATTTCGCGACTGCGGAACACACGCAACGACGCGACGGTGGCGAGGAGTCCGCAAAAGGGAGCGACGAAAAAGACGAGCAATGTCGGTTGCCAGCCCAGGAAGCTGCCGATCATCGCCATCAGCACGACATCGCCGAACCCCATCACTTCGCGTTTCCACGCCCACTGACCAACCACCCGCAGCAACCAGATGATTCCGCCGCCAACGAACATCCCGGCGAGACTGGAAATCAATCCATGCAGGTTCGGATGAGCTGCAATCCACGCTGGTCGATCGGGCCCAACCAGCATCCAGTGCATCCACGTCGGCAAGACGTACGTCAGCGTGTGCAGAGTCGACGAGGATTGAAACCAGACCGGCCAGGGATGCAGATTG
>CBIHQO010000648.1:0-4438 GCA_966211735.1 uncultured Schlesneria sp. | reverse complement strand
CGAAGGGACTGTAGCCCCACAACTGAGTGACCTGGCCGAGCAGGCGCTGTTCCCACAAGCCGCGACTGACCAGCAATTCGTCCTGCAGTCGAGCGGCCATGCGTTCGGTGGCGTGCTTGCGTTGATAAATCAGCGCCTGCTCAAGCTGTTCGACGGCGGCGGCATTCCCGGCAATCGTATCGCGCGCCCGTTCGACCACTTCGTGAACCAGTCCCAGCAGATTGGCTCGTCGAATGCGGACGCGTTGTGCTGCTGAGAGTTCTCGGAACAGGAGATCGATCAATCGACCGAACTCACCTGTCGGCCGGACCCCCGACCGCTGCTCTTGAATCGCTTGTTTAGAGTCGACGAAGAACAAGTCGTTGACCGAGTACTTCGCACTCAGTTGCTTGCGCCAGTCGTCGCGAATGTCTTCGTCGAGGTCGGCATGAGTCTGAACGAACACTAGCCGGCAGCCACTCGCCGCCTGCAATAGTTCATCGCTGACTTTGGCCGAGCGATACTTCTGCTGAGTGCTCACATACAGCAGCACGTCACAATAGGGGAGCAGGCGATGCAGCCGGGCGAGGTTGCTCTCGGCTGTTTCCCCTTCCGTCGTATCCGGATCGGGGCAATCGATCAGCACGATGTCTCGTAGCAGCGGAACATCGCGAGTCACCACTTTCAGGTCGGCCAGCGGCAAGTCATAGGCTGACAGGTCCGTCTGAGGATGTGCGAGCACGATCGGGTTGGTTGTTGTCGGTCGCTGCCGACCCGCCATCGTCACTTCTTCGCCGATCAACGCGTTCACGAGCGAACTCTTGCCGACACCGGTGCCGCCAAACGTGGCGACGACCAACGGGGCTTCGACGCGCGCACGCAGTGGTTCGATCCGTTGCAGCAACCGCTTCACCAGCGATTTGCCATGGCTGACAGTCTCCCAGGGGGAAGGTGCTGCGGACCACGCCGATAGCTGAGTGACCAGTTCGTCGATATGCGCCAGCAATTCGAGTTGAGCCAATTCTGTCGTCATGACTCGATCTCTCCCATGCGGCGCTTCAGATCTTGTAACAGTCGCGCCGTCTCGTGGAACGGAGGCGAATCGGCGACGGTGGCACCCGCTTCCAGTTCGGCCAGCAGCCCACCGAGCAAGTGTCGTTTCAGCTGATCCAGCAGCCAGACTTCGCGGCGTTGAGTGAACTTTCCCTGCAGTCGCAGCAGCGAGGCCTTGGCTTGTCCCAACATTCCCGTTGCTGCATCCACAGCCGCTTCACCGGCGACCGTGGTCGCCGCGACTGCTGAAGCATCGACGGCCATATGCGTGAGCGTGTGAGTCGCGGCGTTCACCAGAAAATGTTCGGCCCCGACACCGCCGCTCAGAGCGAATCCCACCGTAAAGACGGGGCGAAACACGGCTGTCACTCCGTCGACCTTTCGCAGTAGATCGAACAGCGGTTGACGCTCGGTCCGCAGCCACTCCATTTCGGTGCTGACGAGTTCGTGGATCAGCGCATCGAAGTCGAACTGGTCGTGCTCTTGCTGCAGGCGACTTAACAGGGCCTCGCACGATGTGCCTGAGAGTAAGTGATTCAATCGGGCCGTGAGCAGAGGATTGTTGAGCGTCGTGATGATGTGCAACTGCTCGTACAGTTGCTGCAGCACTCGCACGATGGCCGCCCATTCCTGCTGGCGATACGCACTGATCGGCTCGACGGCAGTGTGGCCGAGGCGCGTTCGAACTGCCTGCCAGCCGGTTCGTACGGCGCCGCCGATGCGTCCGTAAAACCCGTGGATACCTGCGGTCCAGGCTTCGCGATGGTTGCGCCACCACGCCCACATGTCATTGATAATCAGTGAATTCGGCGGCGTGGGCCAGTCGGCATTCTGAACCATGCTGCGTCGCAGAAAGACTCCGGCGGCATCGCGAAACTGCTGGCCTTGCGAGCGAATCTGTTCCAGGTAAGCAGGGACACCGCTCCGGCTGTCGAGGACGAATTGCAATGATCCGCGTAGCGTTCGTAGTTTGATCTCGGCGAATCGCAGTCGCGAGAGGACTTCTGACAGCGACCCGCGCTGCGTCAACTGCGGGCCCGTCGTCCCTTGCCATTCGCGTTCTTCGAATTCGAGAGCGATCGCTTCGGCCGCTTTGCGATTGTTCGGAGCGAGGTAGACATATTCCGGCTTCAGGCCCGTTTCGCTGCAGAAAGTGTTCAGCCAGACGGGCCAATATTCCTCGTCGTCGGGGAGTTCGACTTGATTGAAGACGATGATCGCGGCTTTGTCTTCCGTCGCGGCTTTGCGAAAGAACTGCTTCACCGCGGCATCGTTGTACTTTTGTTGTGTCAGTACGGCGACGAGCACATCCGCCGCCTGGCGAACGGCGTCGGCTCGTTGCCAGTTGATCGGGGCGTCGCTGTCGACATCGGGAGTGTCGAGGATCACGAGGTTGTCAGGGACTCGTTCGTGTGACCGCCAGAACAGGCAGTTCTCGGGGATGCTCTGCAGCGCTTCATCGCCGCCGGCCCAGGGACGCAGTTCGAATGACGGGAACAGCGTCTGCAGATCGTGAGTCTGAGTGAACTGTTCGGGGACGAGGCAAACAGGGTGTTTGGTGCCCGAGGCCAGCGGGCTGCTGGCGCTGGCTCGAAAACCTGCAATGTGATTGAACACGACGCTCTTGCCGATGTTCGTGCCACCCACGACCGCCACAATCAGATACGCACCGTCTTGAAGTTGCGGGAGCAGCTTTCGCTGCAGCAGATCGAACCATTCGCGACCTGCGAGGGCTGGCAACTGCAGGGCAACCGCGGCGCTTTCCAGCGTTGACAGAGAGACGGACAGTTGCTGGACCAGTCCGCCGAGTTCCTGCAGCGCACCCTCGCGTCCCGCCGACGGAGCATTCGGCGAGGCCGTATCGAGCGCAGTCACATCACGCGGTCCATCAGTCACAAGTCAGCCTATCTTTGAATGAGAAGGCTCACTGAAGTCACGAAGATGCGGAACAGTTTGTGGAAGGGCGAGGCTCCTGCTGAGCCGTGAATGTCGTTGGATGTCCATCGTTCATCGCGGCTCGGCGGGAGCCTCGCCCTCCCAACTCTGCCTCGGGCTCCCCCTTTTTTTTCGTTTTATCACATTCCTACTGGGCGCCGCGGCGGCCCCCCCCCCCTCCCAACTCTGTGTTCTCCGTGCCTCTGTGTTTCGTCTACTATATCTTGTTGATTACTTCGAGACGTTAACGAAGACCTTCAGGGCTTCTTTGTCTTCGACCAGCAGTCGCATCATTTCTTTGTAGTTGTCCAGACCATCGACAGGGTTGGTCAGAATTCGTTCGGTCACGCCGGGGTAGGTCAACTCGCCGTGTGACAGGGCCTGGATCCCTTGCTCGAAGTGGCTGCGATTGCCGTTCACGCTGGAGACCAGCAGCTTGTTGCCCAGCACCCATTCGAGGTTGATCTTGGCGGCATCGATTTCGACCTTGTGACTGCCGCCGGTGATGCTGGTCCAGACCAGGGCACCGTTCAAGTTCAGGACTTCCATTGCTCGGAAGCAGGCTTCGGCGTTGCCGGTGCATTCGAAGATGATGTCGGGTCGACCGACCTTCTTGGCGAGGTCATGCAGTGAGGTCTGCTTGGTACTGATGTATTTCGCGCCGTAGGCTTCGGCGATCTCGGACTTGCGATGCGGACCGGGCTTGGTGGCGAGCGTGTAGACGTCCAGACCTCGTAGTCGCAGCATCATGGTTGCCAGCAGACCGATCTGACCCGAGCCCATGACGAAGGCCAGTTTTGGCTTCCAGACCTGCAGACGCTGCTGAGCCAGAAACACCTGTTCGAGTGCCTTGGCGCAGACGCTGGCGGGTTCGGAGAGGACACCCAGGTGCTTCAGTTTGACGGGAACGTGGACCATGTATTCGGCGTCGTCGACGAAGTACTCGGTCATGTAACCGTGGCACAGGTTGATGCCGCGTTCGTAGTAGACTTCCTCGCTGGTGATGTCGTTGCGGCCGATCTTGTCGAACAGCGATCCGCCGGGTCGGCGAACGGTGCAGGAAACATAGTCGCCGACTTTGAACTCGGTCACCTTATCGCCGATCTCGACGACCTGGCCGAAGCTCTCGTGGCCGATGACCAGGTGCTCGCCACCCGGAGGAGCGTTTCCGTAGAGTGCTTCGTTGATTTCCCGGTCGGTGGCGTCGACGCCGATTTGCAGGGTTTTCACCAGCACGGCTCGGCCTTCGGGGATCTTCGTCACATGCGGATGTGGCTGATCGTTCAGCTTGGGCTGAGGGATCTCGCGGAGGTGAACGCTGTTTGGCTTACCAGGCAGAACGGCAACGGCTTTCATGGTGCATCGCTTACGGAGAAAAAACGGGTAACGGACTCTTCCAGCGGGACGGAAACGAAGCCCAAAGTGTATCCGACAGAGTGGCGTGTCACCACGAATGCGAAGGGGAATTGCA
>CBIHQO010000647.1:0-4441 GCA_966211735.1 uncultured Schlesneria sp. | reverse complement strand
GCTGGCCCGGCGCGTCGCCGATCTGGAATCGTGGCTCGATAAGCTCCAGGCAACGCGAGACCTGACGCTGATCGTGCATGACTGGGGCGGCATGATCGGCATGGCGTACGCCACCAAGTATCCCGAACGAATTCGGCGTCTGGTCGTATTGAACACGGGAGCATTTCATCTGCCCGTCAAGAAACCCGTCCCATGGCAGTTGAAGCTGGCGCGAAGCTTCGTCGGCGCGGTGCTTGTGCGTGGGTTCAGTGCGTTCAGTCGCGGGGCCGTTCAATCATGCGTCACGAAACGACCAATGCCGTACGAAGTGGGCCGGGCCTACTGTGCTCCTTACAACTCATGGTCGAATCGCATTGCCGTCCACCGCTTTGTGCAGGACATCCCGCTGAAGCCGGGTGATCGCGGATACGATCTGGTTTCCAAAGTGGCGGACGACTTGGACAAGTTGAAAGATGTGCCGATGCTGATCGGATGGGGCGATCGTGACTTTGTGTTTGACGAGCATTTCCTGCGGGAATGGCTCAAGCGGTTTCCGCAGGCGGAGCTGCATCAGTATCCCGATTGCGGACATTACATCCTGGAAGATGCGGGACCAGAACTGATCCCGCTGATTCGAGCATTCCTGGATTCTCATCCGATCTAATCGCGATATTCGTCGTCACGGACTCCTCGATCTGCGATACCGGCCTGCCATGTCCACCGTTAACATCGCATCGCACCTGAAGGAAATGGCACGTCGGTGCCCGGAGCAGACCGCGGTCATGCTGCCGACAGGTCGTGCTGCAGCGGGTCGATCGACCTACACGAGTCTCACCTATCGACAACTGGATCAGCTCAGTGATGCCCTGGCATCGCGTCTGGTTGATATGGGGATCGGTCGCGGCATCCGGACCGTCTTGATGGTGCCGCCGTCGCTCGAATTCTTTGCGCTCACTTTTGCCCTGTTCAAAGCCGGCGCCGTGTCGGTGTTTATCGACCCCGGCATGGGGGTCAAGAACATCGGGAAGTGTCTGGCTGAGGCGCAACCGGAAGCTTTCGTTGGCATCGCGAAAGCCCATCTGGCGCGTCGATTGATCGGCTGGGGGAAGTCTTCGATCAAGCACCTGGTCGCAGTTGGAGCCGGGGCCTCGTGGTGTCGGTGGCTGGGAGGCGATGTGCAAGTGTGGAATGTTCCACAACTCCTTGCGACGTCACAGCACGTCAGTAACCAGGATACGATTGCGGAGACGACGGCCGACGACACCGCTGCGATCCTCTTCACCAGTGGCAGCACCGGTGTTCCCAAGGGGGCGGTTTACTCTCACGGCAACTTTGCGGCCCAGATCGAAATGCTGCGGACGGCGTTTTCGATTCAGCCTGGCGAAATCGATCTGTGTACGTTTCCATTGTTCGCGCTGTTTGCCCCCGCATTGGGAATGACGGCGGTTGTGCCCCGGATGGATTTCACTCGACCGGCCACGGTCGACCCGACTGAGATCGCGAATCCCATCCTTCAGCATCAAGTGGCGAATCTGTTCGGATCGCCGGCGCTGCTCAACCGCGTTGGCCGGCACTTCGATCGCGAGGTTGGGAAATGGCCCACTGTGCGACGTGTGCTGTCGGCAGGAGCACCCGTAGCGTCGGCAATCATCGAGCGGTTTGCCAAACAACTCGCACCTGGCGTCCAGATTTATACGCCCTACGGGGCAACAGAATCGCTCCCCGTCGCCGTGATCGGAAGTGATGAGATCCTTAATGAGACAAGGCATCTGACTGCAACTGGAGCGGGGACCTGTGTGGGTCGCCCCGTGGAAGGAATGCGAGTCGCCATCATCAAGGTCACCGACGAGCCGATTGCGGTCTGGAATGAGTCATTGCTGGCTGGGCCGCGTGAAATTGGTGAGATCGTCGTCGACGGGCCCAATGTGACGCAGGAATACTTTCGCCGTCCCGATCTGACGGCCCTCGCCAAGATCAAAGATCCCACCAGCGGTCGGATGCGCCATCGCATGGGCGACGTCGGCTATTTTGATGAGCAGGGTCGGCTGTGGTTTTGCGGTCGCAAATCGCACCGTGTCGTGACGAGCGAGGGAACACTGTTTACGGAGCCGATCGAGGGGATCTTCAACTCGCATCCGGCGGTGTTTCGCAGTGCATTGGTGGGAGTGACTCGCGCAGGCAAAGTCGAACCCGTATTGTGCGTGGAACGAGAGGCGTCTTCGCGGAAGACAGACACCGCACAACTGACGCGTGAATTGCTGGAACTTGGGGCGCGGTTCGACACGACGCACATGATTCAAACGGTCTTGTATCATGATGCATTCCCCGTCGATATTCGTCACAATTCGAAGATCTTTCGAGAGAAGCTGGCTGTCTGGGCGATGGCGGTCTTAAATCGCGGATCTCAATGAGCGTGTGTAATTCTGTTCACAGAACAGGTGATGCCCGCAGCAGGTGCGACTGTGTATTTTGGGAGGGCGAGGCTCCTGCCGAGCCGTGCTTGTCATTGTGAGTCCATCGACATGCGGGGCTCGGCAGGAGCCTCGCCCTCCCAATGAGGTCATAACGATGTCTGACGATGACGAATGGGAAGAGGATGAGGATGAAGACGACGATGGCTGCGTCCCTTGCCAGTACTGTGGCGAGCCGATTTACGAAGAGTCTGGCTATTGCTCATCCTGCGAACGTTGGCAGAGCCGGGAAGACCGGCCTCACAAAACACTGCCGGTGTGGGTCCTGCTGACGGCGTTGGGCTTGCTGGGAATCTTTGTGTACGGCGCGTTGCGCGGTTTCTGATGATCAGGTCTGAGTGGAGTGTTGGAAAAGATGCGAGCACTGGTGACCGGCGGAGGCGGCTTTTTGGGGAAGGCGATTGCCACCCGACTCCGTTCGTCTGGATGTGACGTTCGCAGCCTGGCCAGAGGTGACTATCCGGAACTCGCCACGTTAGGGATTGAATGCGTTCGCGGTGATGTTGCCGATTCCGCCGCGGTTCTTTCGGCGGCACGTGATTGCGATGTGGTCTTTCATGTGGCGGCGAAGGCGGGCGTCTGGGGATCCTACGAAAGTTATCACCGGGCGAATGTGGTGGGGACCGAGAACGTCCTGGCCGCGTGTCGCCAGCAGCAGATTCCGAAGCTGATTTACACCAGTTCACCGAGTGTTGTCTTCAATGGGAAAGACGAAGCTGGGATTGATGAATCAGCCCCCTATCCACAGGAGTATCTGACGCACTATCCCAAGACCAAAGCGATCGCGGAACGAGCTGTGCTGGCTGCTAATGGAGAACGACTCGCGAATGGCCGTGTGCTCTCCACGGTGGCGCTCAGGCCGCATCTCATCTGGGGGCCGGGCGACAATCATCTGGTGCCGCGACTGATTGAACGTGCCAAAGCTGGGAAGCTTCGTCGCGTTGGCAGCGGGAAGAATCTGGTCGATACGGTCTATATCGACAATGCCGCGGAGGCTCACGTTCTGGCCGCCCAGAAGCTGGAACCTGGGTCGCCACCGGCTGGCAAAGCGTATTTCATCACGAATGGAGAACCGGTCCCTTTGTGGGATCTGATCGACCGCATGCTGGCCTGCGCGAATCTGCCCCCGGTCAAGAAAGGGATCTCGGCCAAGGCGGCCTATGTGGTCGGATCCATCCTCGAAGCGATTTACAAGATGACGGGACGCCAAGACGAACCACCGATGACGCGATTCGTCGCCCGGCAATTGGCGACGGCCCACTGGTTTGATATCTCGGCGGCTCGAAATGATTTTGGCTATGCGCCGAGCGTTACGATTGAGGAAGGCTTGAAGCGTCTGGCACTCTGGCTGCGCGATCAACCGGAGCTTGCTGGCAGGCACTGAGGCACTCGCCATTCTGGTTCGAGGTTGCGTCTGTTCTCGTAGGATGGGCTTCCAGCCCGTCGCTTTGGTTTTAGCTTTCGCCTTTGCCTTCTCGGCTCATCGCGTGCTGCGAAGACTGACGGGTTGGGAAACCCGTCCTACGAGGAAAAGGCTACACCGAAGTTGCGAAGCTCTTGCGTGAGCTGCTTCGCGAGTTGATAGCCGGTTTCGGATCGGTACAGCAGGCCTTCATGAAAGCCAAATTGCTGCATCTCTGCGGGTGAGTAGGCTTGCGCGTAGAGATCAATGATCTGCCGATGAAGGCCCAGGTTGAACTTCAGCTTTTCGAGTCGGTTTGCTTCCGTGTTTTCTTCGCGCTCACGTTCCAAGTCCACGAGGATCCCGGCGGGGGTCAGCATCCACAGGGCGTCGGCTTCCCAATGGCACTGCTTTAACCAGTCTGCTGTTCCGGAACTCAGCAACCACTTGCGGTCGACGTGATCCTCCATGAGGGGGATCTTCGAGTAATCATGGCTGCCGACGATCTCAAGGATCACGCGGATGTCTTCGTCAGTCAGCGCTGCTGGAGCTTGCTGCTGATAGCCCCGCAATAAGCCGCGTGAGATCT
>CBIHQO010000646.1:0-4447 GCA_966211735.1 uncultured Schlesneria sp. | reverse complement strand
GAACATGCCCGCGACCGGCTTCGACAAAGACCGGTTCTGGTGGCGGATTGAAAATGAAGTCGATCTCCGCCGCCTGCAATCCAGGCCGCAGGAATTGCAAAACCGCTTCGATCTCGTTGCCGACATTCACACGTTGCGGCTTCGATTGCTCGGGGCGGGCATAGCCCAACAGCAGTGTAATCAACTCATCGATCCGTACGATCTCACGCACCGATTCGCCCAGCATGGCCGTCGTTTCGTCGTCACTCAAAACAGCCTCACGCCGAAAAACCCGTTCGGCGGTAAACAGATTCAGCCGGACAGCGTTTAAGGGATTCCGGATTTCATGAGCCAGACCGACGATCAACTGGCTCATCTCGCCGATGCGACGGGCATGCGCCATGGCCAAAGCATGTTCCAGCGCCACAGCTCGATGCGTGATGCGGTACAGCGAAATACTCGAGAACAACACGACCAGCAAAATACATCCGATGATGATGCCCCAGGCTTTCAGACTTCGCCAGCGACTACTTCTGATCCGCTCTTGCAGCAGATCCCAGCTAATGCCTGAATGATAGGTCCCTCGTTCCAGACCACCGAGATCGATCGGAACGACGACCTCAATCGATTTCTGATCGCTCAGGGTCGAGCAGGAAGTTCGAAAAACATCGGGCCCGATACCTTGAACTGGTTCGAACTGCGCCGCCGGGCAAAGCATTCCGCCGACCAAGCTGGCGTTGCTATGGGCAACCACCTTTCCATCCGTGTCGACGACAGCTCCATAGAGGCGATCCGGGCGAGGGGCCACTCGTTTCCAATGTTCGCGCAGCCAGTTCGAGGCCTCGGACAATGTGCCGTCTGCGCCAAGATCGAGAAGCTCTTGTTCCACCCGACCGGCGGTTCGTTCGGCTCCGGAACGCGCATTCATCACCGCCGACTGCAAAACGGCCAGCGAGTGTCGTTCGCCATCCTGATAGACTCCCCAGCCTCCGAGCAAGAGCACCACCACCAGAGCCAGCACGATGCAGACTGTTGGAGCGAGGGTCGAGGAAGTCTTGTTCCAATCCGCGGCGATCGGTTTCACTTTCAATCCCGTCAACGTTTCACCGCAATCATTGCTTTGTCCAGCATCCTTCTTAAGGTCGAGTTAAGAATTGCGAATCCATCAGAGCACAAGATAACACCTCGACGGCGCAAACCGCAAATCGCGCGCCGACGTAGTCCGTTCATCGTCATCGAGTCTCTGCAATCTTGTTGCATGTGCGCTATCTCTGGGCGTCCAGGAAAGCGATCAGGTCGCGGAGCTCTTGCAGCGTCATCCGATCCGTCAGCTTATCGGGCATGACAGAGACTCGTTGCGGCGTTCGTTGTTCGATGTCGGCGGTCTTGAATTCAATCGTTTGCCCATCCGAATTCCCGACGATCGTTTTCCCTTCATTCTCATGGACAATCATGCCCGTGACGACACGACCATCGTGAAGAGCGAAGGACCATGACGTGTATTGCGGCGAGATTTCGCGGCTGGGTTCCAGGATCGATTGGATCAATTGCACGCGGTTCATCGTTCCGACTGCTCGCGACAGATCCGGCCCGACACGACCACCTCGACCATCGATCCGATGACACTTGAAGCAACCAGCGCCTGCCGGATGAAAGAATGTGCGACGGCCTGCCGCCACATCAACTTCCCGGCCACGATTCAACTGGGCCAGCCACTCGGCATTCGTTGTCGGCCGCTTCGAGACGAGCTTCTGTATCGATACTGGGTTTGCCAGTTTTGCGTCGGCATATCCGAGGGCGATCTGGTCGGCAAGTTCGACGGCGATCGACTCGTCCGTTTCACTGCTCAAGGAATCAGCGACTGCTTCGATGGCGGCTCGGATTTCGGCATCTGCGACAAGACTTCGCAGTGCTCTGACAACTTCGCGCCTGACTGGAGCGTTTTTCGATTTTAGAAGCAGCATGAGTAACGAGCGTGTCGGTCCGCCGCCCGATTCCAGCTTCACCAGTGAGGCCAGACCAACAATCGCTTCGCACCGCTCGGTGACATCACGATTGTCGTCGGCGGCAATCTCTCGCAGCAGCGTTGCCGCAACGTCCGGAGTCGCGGCCTGCAGTGTCCGGATGGCTTCCAGACGCAAAGTCTTGTCGTCAGAAATGGCCAGATCGCCGAGCAGCACTGCGTTTAATGATTTGTCGGTCGGCGAGACCAGTCGTAATGCCTGGGCTCTGACCGCCGCGGGCTTCTGCGCGTCCTTGATCAACGGGATCACATAGTTTTCCGGCGGGGTCTTGTCGAAATCGGCGGGATTGCCACCGTCAAGCATCTGCAACGAAGCCAACGTTGCCAGGAACAGTTCCGCGGTCATGCCTGGCGAACGGAGAACGGCTTCCACGCGAGGTCGCAGATCCTTCAATTTCTCTTCAGCGACCCACTGAACCGCCACTCTTCGGACATCGGCATCGTGATCGTTCAAGGCCATGGCGACCAACCGGTCTTCTTTTGGATTCTGCTTTCGCGCGGCCAACAGCATGGCCAGCCGAGCAGGGACGGAAGCATTCGAACCCGGCGTGAGATAGGCAGCGAAATCGTCTTGCTTGAACTGTCGAGACAGCAGAGTCACCAAACACGATTGCACGAACGGATCATCGATCGAACAGAGAATCTTGACCTGCTCCCCGTTGGCGATCAGGGTTTCTCGATCAAGTAGCGGCAGCAGCAGATCTTCATCCGTCGAGGGCGCTCCCGTGGTCGTTAACGCTGCGGCGAGTAGATCGCGAAAGTTCACACGGCGTAAACCGGCTGTAAACGGTGGAGTCGAACCCAAGCGCGGTAGAGTGTCTGCAAAATCGGCAACTGCATCTGTGACGAGTGTCCCCTCCGCGATTTGTTCCGCACGGCGACTCCACAGCACTTCAAGTTGCCCGCGCACCGTTTCGGGCTTGGCCTCTTGTCGCAGTTGATGGGCGGCCATGCGCCGAACGTCTCGCCGCGAAGAATCCAGCAAGGCGGCTTGTCTGATCGGCTCCAAACCGGGAATCGTCGCCAGGTCAATCGGAGCTTTGCCATTGGATTCAGTGGTGCGAATTCGCCAGATGCGTCCGTGGCCGTGCAGCTTGTAATCTCGCAAGACCCAATCCGTACAAAAGAGCGATCCATCGGGAGCCGTCGCGATTCCGACTGGTCGAAAGTTTTCGCCACCGGTGATTAATGGTTCAGCCAGTGCGGTGAACGATGTTCCCTTCGGGTGCAGTCGGAATCGATCGATGCGGTGATCACCCCAACTGGTGACGAACAGGTTGCCCAGATACTCTTCGGGAAGTCCGTCCGACTCATACGCCAGGATTCCCGAGGGTGCTTCGCCGGTGCCACCAACCATTGGCAGTGTTCCGGGAACTTCGCCATTCCAACTGGTGAACGGATGCAGTCCCTTGCGACCGTTGCGGAATCGATAACCGTAGTCGCCGTCGGGAATCACATGAATCAGGCGGCAGGGGGGACGGCTGTCGGGGTCGTTGTCGACGCTGAACAGATGACCGAAGGCATCCCACGCATTGGCATGCGGGTTCCAGAAGCCAGTACAGATCTGATTCAGCTTCGAACCATCGAGGCGGCAGCGATAGATATTGCCGCCGTCCTTGCCGGCAATCGTCACGCCGTCGGAGCCGATGATCTTGAACTCTTCACCCAGGTTTTCGCCGAACCCAAAGTACAGCCAACCGAGGCCATCCAGCGCAAACCCCGCCAGACCGTTGTGCGGATAGTTTCCTTTCGTCTCCAGGCGGACGATCGAGTCGTGGCGATCGGCAACGTCATCTCCATCGTCATCATGGAACAACCGGATTTCGCGTCGTGTGGCGATGTAGACAGATTGCTTGGGGGCAGCCTGCTTGTCAGTCTTCGCGACGGGGAACCACAGTGGTCGGACCAGGACACTCATTGAGTGCGTCAGGCCATCGGTGAAGACGACAATCTTGTCCGCACGGCCGTCACTATCGGAGTCGCTCATGACCAGAACCCGGTCGGTCGGATGACCCTTATATCCCTCTGGTGGGAAGTGCGTATTGCTTTCGATGGCGAACACGCGGCCTCGGTAGTCGACGTCAATTCCAGTCGGCGTGACGATCTGCGGCTGCTCGGCAAACAATTCGATCTTGAGCCGAGGGTCAACGGACTTCGGAGCCTCATCCGCCGCCAGCAGTCCGGCGGGAACCACCACGACCAGTAGCCAGAGATATTTTGACATCGGAAGAACCTGGATGCTCAAGAGGTGAAACGGAACAAGTGAACCAGTCGGCGACAGTCCACCACGCGGATCAGGAAACGGCAAGCAACCGACGATGACATTTCCCGCGACGACTTTCCCTGCGGGTCCATTGGTTTCGCGTGCTGGGCAATCGTCAGCGGGGCTCTGAGTTTCCTTACGATTTGGCAGAATTTGTCAGTCCATGGCAGGGTTTTCGGGGG
>CBIHQO010000645.1:0-4448 GCA_966211735.1 uncultured Schlesneria sp. | reverse complement strand
CGATCACCCATTCGAGGATTGAAGTGTCGAGGTCGCATTCGACCATTTCATTTACTTTCCGGGAGACCAATCGGCAGAGGCTGGCTACTGTCGGTCGCGATCATCGTTGTTGGTCCGTGTTTGAACTTCCATTCGCTTCACAGTGATCTCGGGCGATGCCTGAACTCCGATCCGAATCCGGGTGCCGTGAATGCCAATCACCGTCAGCACGACGCCGTCACCGATGAGAATTTGTTCTCCTGGTTTGCGGGTCAACACAAGCATCATTCATCCTCCTTGAAGGAAACGATCAGGCACTCGGGTCCAGCGATTTCGCTCCGATGATGTCAACGTGGCCGAGGGCGGAACCCTGGCGGCGATCGATCTTTTTGAAGGTTCAGTTGCATTGAATCGACCCCGATGCAAAAGATGTATAAACGAGTCAGCTTTTACATGTTTAGCCAGGAATCGTCGCGAGGTCAAGCGTCTCGAATACCACTTTCGTGATCAACCTCAAGCATCAGCAGCCACGGAGTTGCCGTTCTAGTTCGGCAATCTTGGCGATTCTGCGGGCATGACGTCCTCCTTCAAATGGAGCGGTCAGCCAGAGTTCGATCATCCGAATGGCCAATCGATCGCCGATGATGTCCACTGATAGGCAGAGGACATTGGCGTCGTGGTGGCGGCGACTGATTTCTGTTGAAAGATCATCGTGGCACAGGGCGGCCCGCACGCCTGGTAGTTTGTTCGCCATGATGCACATGCCGATTCCCGTCCCGCCAATCAGGATCGCGCGATCAACCTGACGACTGGAAACAGCCCGAGCCGCTTTTGCGGCATAGTCCGGGTAATCGCACATCTCGTCGTTATCCGGTCCAAAATCCAACGCCGTATGGTGCAGTTCCTGAACCTGTGCCAGGATCTTGCTCTTGGCATCGAAGCCACGGTGTTCACTGGCAACGGCTATTTCCATGGGTTTCATTCGCACTTAGTAACCTGGCGAGACTATTCGACTGGTAGTTGACAGTCATTCTAGGGTGCCAGGCAAGCACAGTTTGGGAACTTCTAACGTAATTGGCAGGTAGGCATCGCCCTGCGCGCTGGGGTCTTCGCTCTCAAGCAACTCGCGGGGCGATGCCCACGCGGCTTTGTCGAAACCTCCACGACCGTGGTACCCAATGCAATTGCAAGACAGCCATCATTACGCACGATGGTTTAGGGTCTGGCTCATCGGCTTACAGATACGTCTTGACGTTACTTGTTGCAACGAGTAACGTCAAGACTGTCGTTCCCGCTACCAACCTGCACCAGGAGTCTGCAAATGTCTTCCAAGCCCGAAGAGTATGATGTCGTTGTGATCGGTGGTGGACCGGCGGGGACGACGACTGCCACCCTGATTGCTCAACAGGGGTATCGGGTGGTCCTTTATGAACGAGATCGCTTTCCTCGGTTCCACATCGGCGAGTCGCTCATCCCACAGACTTATTGGGTGCTCAACCGATTGAAGATGCTCGACAAACTCAAAGGGAGTCACTTCGTCCGCAAATACAGCGTCCAGTTTGTAAACGACAAGGGCCGGCTCTCTGAACCGTTCTATTTTTGCGATCACCGACCTCACGAATCGTCACAGACCTGGCAGGTCCGCCGGAGCGAATTTGACACTCTGATGCTGCAGAACGCCCGCGAGCAAGGAGTCGAGGCTCACGAAGGGGCTCGCGTTCACGACGTTTTGTTCGAGGGAGATCGGGCCGTCGGTGTCCAAGTCTCTCTCGGCGATGGATCGGGGCCTCGCGAAGTCCGCGCCAAAGTCGTGGTCGATGCGACCGGCCAGCAGTCGATGCTGCTCAGTAAACTCGGCCTGCGCGAATGGTATCCGGAGCTGAAAAAGGCCGCCGTCTGGACGTATTGGAAAGGAGCCTTCCGCGATACGGGGCGGGATGAAGGTGCCACGATCGTTCTGCAGGTCAAAGATAAGTTGGCCTGGTTCTGGTACATCCCGCTGCACGATGACATCGTCAGCGTCGGCGTGGTAGGTGGGCACGATTACATGTTCCGCGATCGCGGTACCACTGACTTCGAAGAGATCTACTTCCAGGAAGTTGCCAAGTGCCCAGGCCTGCAACCTCGCATTGCCAACGCGGAGCGTTGCGACATCTTCCGCGCTCAGAAAGAATATTCCTATCGCTCACGCAAGGCCGCGGGCGATGGGTGGGTGCTGGTCGGCGATGCTTACGGATTCCTGGATCCGTTGTATTCCTCGGGTGTCCTGATGGCGCTCAAGTCAGGCCAGTTGGCGGCCGATTCGATCTGTGTCGGGCTGTCGAAAGGCAATACTACTGCAGCTCAGATTGGTGATTGGGAGCCGGAATTTGTCCGCGGCGTCGATCGGATGCAGCGACTGGTGATGGAGTTCTACAATGGTTTCAGTTTCGGCCGGTTCGTCAAACGCTACCCGCACTTGAAGGACTACGTCACGGATGTCCTGATCGGCGATGTCTTTAAAGATGATGTCGACGTACTGTGGCCACTGATGGACGAAATACGGGCAGAACGCGAACGGCTGGCAGGATAGGATGCCGCAACTATTGAACAGAGGACGCGTTCGCGAATTCAATGGAAGACTCCACCTCGAACATGCAACTTCAAGGGTTGGCTGACTTCTGTCGTCGAGCAAGCTCATCAACGAATTGGCATTTTCAGATCACAATCGCAACCTGGTGACCGGCGGCCCGATGGTTGCTGCTCGTTGGGAAGCCGCGATACTGTTATGCTTGCCTCGTTGTGCCCAACTCAACCGGATCGTCGTGGCCGTTCGTCTCGATCAATCGCAGCGTCGGCCAACTGGAGAATGCACCATGCACTACCTATATGGATCAAAGAAAAATACACCCAACCGGCTAGTTGCGACATTTGGATCCGAGCAGCAACTGCTAGCTTACGTGGGCTGGGCGACACTTCAGGATCTTGGCAACCGTCACGGGAAGTTTGAGCAGGGGAGTGCCCTGGCGAGCTATGAAGCCTGGGAGCAGTCGGCCGTGCCGCTTACAGACGATGAGCCAAATGAGGTGCCCTTCAACCCATCGCCATCGATGCTCTAGTGCGGTCGACGTACGTTGGAGGGGGATCTAGAGTGTCGTTTCCAGCAAGTGATTCTGCAAGGTCGCGGCTATTCGCGAGGGACTGCGATAGTGGCGCTGTCCCAAGCTCCCCCGATCAAGGCGCGTGCAGGCATCCCATGCAATCCATTGCCTCCACGCCTACCGCCTGCCCGGCACCGGCTACTTCAAGCCGCGCCGAATCAAGAGGGCATCCACCGTCGGCTCCTTTCCGCGAAAGGCTTTGTAGGATGCCATCGGATCACGGCTGGAACCCCGGCTCAGGATTTCCTTGCGGAATGCATTGCCATTTTCTGGAGTGCAGCCACCCTGCGCGATCATGTGGGCGAAGGCGTCCGCGGCCAGCGCTTCGCTCCAGAGATACGCGTAATAGCTGGAAGAGTATCCTCCAGACCAGATGTGAGCGAAGTAAGCAGTTCGATAGCGGGGAGGAACGGCAGGATGATCCGCGCCGACTTTCTTGAGTGATTCCGCTTCAAACAACTCGGCGTTAGCAGGGATCTGATCTCCGGTCAGCGAATGCCATTCGAGATCCAGTAGTGCCGCCGCCAGATACTCAAGTGTGTCGAAGCCTTTGTTGAATTTCTTGGCTTTGATGGCCTTGTCGAGCAGTTCCCTGGGGATCGGGGATTTTGTCTGATAGTGCAGGGCGTAGTTGGCGAGGATTTCTGGCTGGATTGCCCAGTCTTCTTCGAATGTGGAAGGAAATTCCACGAAATCACGTGGTGTCGCCGTCCCCGCCACGGTGGGATAGGTCACATCTGAAAACAGGCCGTGTAGCGCGTGGCCCATTTCGTGGAACAGCGTCGTCACATTGTCAAAGCTGATCAGTACCGGTTCGCCATCCGCAGGACGAGGAATGTTGAGGCAGTTCACAATCACTGGCTTGTCATTCAGTAGCTTCGACTGATCCACGAAGGAACTCATCCAGGCTCCGCCACGCTTGGTATCGCGTTTGAAGTAGTCGGCATAGAACAGCCCAATCTGAGATCCGTCTCGATCGAAGACATCAAACACCCGCACGTCTGGATGGTAGACAGGTAAGTCCTTGCGCTCTTTGAACGAGATTCCGTAGAGCTTGTTCATCGTAAAGAACACGCCGTTCTTCAGGACCGAATCCAGTTCGAAGTAAGGCCGGACGGCCGCCTCGTCGATTTCAAAACGAGCCTTGCGGACTTTCTCGGCGTAGTACTCCCAATCCCATGGCGCCAATTCGTGTGTCTCACCACACTCCTTGATCATGGCCTCCAAGTCTCGTGATTCCTGCTTAACTCGTTCCAGCACTCCGGGGATGAGATATGCCAGCATTTTTCGAGCGGCGGCGGGAGTCTTCGCCATTTGATTCTGCAGCTT
>CBIHQO010000644.1:0-4449 GCA_966211735.1 uncultured Schlesneria sp. | reverse complement strand
TTCGTTAAGAATCTGCTGAGAAACTTTCAGATGCTCACCCGTCGCGCACTGAGAAACGTACGCCATCTGCCGATCAGCAGCGGCCTCGATCACATCCAGATCGGGCTCAAAAACAGTGATCCCCAGCAAGCGATAATGGTTCGCGGGCTGCTCCTTCTTCGGAATTCCGAGCCACTTATGATAGGGATCAAACGAATCCATGCTGCCTTCCCCTGCTGCCGTAATGTCAAAACGGCTTTCGCTGTCGTCCGAATGCGTGTTGCTAGAGTGATCATGTCTTGATCTGCGGCGATTTCACAATGGAAGCGAATCAAATAGTGCGTCGCCGTGCCAAATCTCAGGTTCGATAGGCCCATTGTCCCAATCTCTGTCATGAGATAGACTTGAAACGTCATCGATTGCCAAGCGATCAATGTTTTTCGATTCGACGACCTGCCCGGTAAACCCCGCCAAGATGTCCGTTACGCCAACAGATTGGGAGCATGTGGACCGCGCGTCCACGGCATTGGAAGTCTTTCTGCTGGGGAAGGTCGATTTCCAATCCGCGATGGGCCTGCAGGCAAGGCTGCTGGATCAGGTCGCTCAGCGGCAGGATCGACACGGAATTGTCCTCGTATGCGAGCACCCTCCGACGATCAGCATCGGTCGCGAAGGAAGCTTCGCCGATGTCCTGGTCGATCAGGAAGAACTCGTCGCCCGGCAAATGGAAATCCGCTGGCTGAATCGCGGCGGCGGAACATTCTGCCATGTCCCCGGTCAGGTTGCCGTTTACGTAATGGTCCCCCTGGATCGATTGAACCTCGGTCTGGCCGACTACCGCAGCCGCCTCGAACAGACACTCGTCGCGACAGCCTCCGATCTGGACGTCGATGCCGAGCGAGCAAAGCACGTGCACGGCGCCACTTGCCGTTGCGGCCAATTCGCTTTCATCGGTGCCGGTGTTCGCGACTGGGTGACGCATGGCGGAATGTATGTCAACGTCTCGGTTCCGCAGGAACCACTCGAATTGGTCCGCTGGACGAATGGCGCACTGCGAGTTACCTCACTGGCCGCTCAAAGAACACGCCCCACCGGAATGGCGACCGTCCGCGAGAGTCTGGTTCGCAATCTGGCGGAATCCCTCGGTTATGACAATTATCATCTGTACACGGGGCATCCGTTACTGCATCGCTCCACACGCAAGGTCTACGTCTACGCGTGATGCTTCTCTATTCCCAATGTAAGCTGTGACATGTCCACAAACCTGTTGAATATCCTGCCGACCAACCCACCCGAAACGCCGAGCGGCCGTCAGCGGCTGCCCAAGTGGTTGCGACGACCTCTGCCACAGGCAGGCATGCAGTTCACTTCAGACGTCATCGCCGACTTGCGGCTGGAAACCGTCTGCGAAAGTGCCAAGTGTCCGAACCGGACCGAATGCTGGTCGCAGCAAACCGCGACGTTCATGATCCTCGGCAATGTCTGCACCCGTCCGTGCGGATTCTGCTCGGTCCCACGCGGTAAGACCGAAACGGTTCAACTGGACGAACCCGAACGCGTGGCCGAAGCCGCACAGCGTTTGGGCTTGAAGTATGTCGTCATCACCTCCGTCACTCGCGACGATCTGTCCGACGGCGGAGCGAATCACTTCTATGAATGCGTCCTCGCCGTTCGCAACAAGACCGGAGCCCGGGTTGAAGTCCTGACGCCCGACTTCAAGGGCAATCGCGACGCCATTCATCGCGTTATCGAATCTCGCCCCGATGTCTTCAACCACAATACAGAGACCGTGCCGCGGCTCTACGACCGAGTCCGCAGGAACGCCGAGTACCAACGGACGCTGAATCTGCTCAAGCAGGTCAAGGAAGAAGTCCCCGAGATGCTGACCAAGAGCGGCCTGATGCTCGGCTTGGGCGAAACTCGCGAAGAACTGATGGAAGTCTGTGCAGATCTCCGTTCAGTCGGCTGCGACATGCTGACCCTGGGCCAATATCTGCAGCCAACTTTGGATCACCTGCCAGTCGAACGCTACCTTCCTCCCGAAGAGTTCGACGAAATCGGCGAGCAAGTTCGCAAGCTCGGATTCGGTATGGTCGCCAGCGGTCCGTTCGTTCGCTCCAGCTACCACGCGGGCGAAATGACGGATGTGCTGCGAGTATGACGTCAGAATCAACGACCAAACGAGTCCCGATTACGGTTCCCGACCTTGGTGCTGGCGACGACAAGATCCGCATCAGCGCATGGCTGGTTGATGTCGGTCAAACGGTCGTGGCCGGCGATAACGTCGTCGAAGTGCTGGTGCCCGGAATCACCTTCGATATCCAGGCCGGCCAAACGGGCGAACTCGTCGAAATCGCCAAGGCCGTCGACGAGTTCGTTGTTCCCCGTGATGTCGTTGGCTGGATCGCTCTCGACTGAATGAGATCGTCCGGCTCAATCACTTCTTATCGGCAAAACAGTACAGATACTCCTGTCGGCCGCTACCCGACGATTGTGCCACTCGCACAAAGATCTGCCCTCCGCAGATGGCCGGGCTGGCGAACGAATCATTGCCGATCTGGTTTTGCGCCACCAGGTCGAATCGATCGGGTGTCGCTTTGAAGACGTACAGTGTCCCCAGTTCATTGGCCCAATAGATGTTGCCAGCGGCCAGTACGGGAGACGCACTGACAGGACCTGTCAGCCGCTCCTTCCACATCTCTTTGCCATCCGTTCCGCGCCAGCAGAACATGATGCCATTGTCTGTCAGGGCATACAAATATCCATTGTGAGCCAGCATCGATTGTTCGTAGCATTTCTGATTGTTACGCCAGAGCACCTTGCCGTTTTCACCCGCCTGCATGGCTAATGTCTCTGGCTTGGGGTACCCGCCACTCGCAAAAACGGTCTCGCCGTCCCCGACCATAGTGCCGCAGGTCGCAAGGGTGGTTCCTGGGACGGACCACAATTTCTTGCCGTTCCCGGGATCGTACGATGACACCTGATCGGCACCACTCAACAGCAACTGGTCTTTGCCCGCAACATATGTAATCACTGGCGACGAAAATGTGATCATGCTCGGCCGCGGAGATTTCCATGCCCGTTCTCCGTTCTTGCGGTTCAGCGCCGTCAGAAAACTGTTGCCATCATATTCGGCTGAAATGATCACTGTCTCACCGTAGAGCAGGGGTGACGGGGCATAGCCATATTCAAACGTGCGAGGGTGAAACGGACAGACAGCTTGCTTCCAAAGTTCTTTACCTTCCAGGCTCAGTGCGACGGCTTCGACTTTGTCATGATGGTAGAAGGTCGCGAATAATCGCTCGCCATCGCAGGCGAGGGTGGGGCTTGCTTCCGTATTCTTCTTGTGATTCTTTGCGGGGAAAGCTCCTTTGTTGACTTCGACCTGCCACAGCGATTGGCCTGTCGCCCGATTGAACGCCAACACGGAATGAATCTTCTTCTGCTCATCGGCCGTCGTCAGGAAGACCCGTTCACCGACAACGATCGGGGACGAATGCCCGCGTCCGGGAACCGGAACTTTCCAGCTCAAATTGTCGGTGTCGCTCAGTTTTGTCGGCACTCCCCCTTCGCCCGCAACTCCATTGCGGTAGGGACCACGCCACCAGGGCCAGTCGGTTTTCACAGACAGTTTCGGAAAGTCCTCGATCCCGCGATCTTCAGCGTTCGCGATCCGCGGTGTTTGCATCACCATCCAAAGAATTGCCAGGCCAGCGATGAATCGAGTCCCTCGGTCAGTGTTCACGGCGAGCTTTCCCTGAAGATGAAAAGGATCGGTTTTCAAAAAGACGGGGGGCTATTGCTTTCACGCGAATTGCCATGAAACACAATCATCGCGAGATACTCCAGCCTCTGCTGCGTACAATACTCTGGGCGTCCCACCTGGTGGAGTAGTCGGGACCGATTCTGCGGGGAGCGACCGATGACCGACGATGCGAAGATATCGAAATTCGAAGAGAACTACAGCGAACGCGGCTTTTGGGAAAAGCTGATGGGCGTCGCGAAAACGGCGGGAACGGCTGTCGTGGAAAAATCTCTGGCTCTGCACTACTGCGCCAGTGATCCCGATACGCCGGTGATCGCGAAGGGGATGATCTATGGTGCCCTGGGCTATTTCATCCTCCCCGTCGATGCCATCCCCGATGTCTTTATGGGAGTCGGCTACACCGACGACCTGGGCGTCCTCGCAGCCGCTGCAACCGCGATTGCGACTCACATGAAGCCCGAACACACGGAACGCGCCAAACAGACCATGAAACAGTGGTTCGGTTAAGCGCGAGTCCTAAGACCCATGTTCGGCGCGGGTCTCCCGACCCCGCCGAAACGCCTGACCGTAGGTCTCCTCTTCTCCAATGCGCATACAGCTATCGAAAGCATCCAGCAAGACCAGAAACCTTCGGTCGGCCGTTTCGACGGGGTCGGGAGACCCGCGCCGACCAGGAGTCGGGTACACCCCCGGCCAGGGCGTCC
>CBIHQO010000643.1:0-4469 GCA_966211735.1 uncultured Schlesneria sp. | reverse complement strand
CATCGAGCCAAAAAGGGCCTGACATCTGCTTGTGAGCAGTACGGTTGCGTCTGCTTCGCTCCATGTTGGATAGGATGAATGCAGCGACTTGAGTTCAACGACAAAAGCCTCAAGTTGGGCGACAATCTCATTGCCGATCTTCGCCCATTGTTGGAATTCGGGTGCAGACAAGGCAGGGGAACCCATTGAACTGCCCGCAATTTTTGCCTGCTCGACTAACACGTTCCAGTAGACCTGAAGCTTGTAGGTTCCGAGTGCGGCCATTCCCGAAGTGATGCAGTCAACGGAGTTTTGTGCGATCAGTCGATACTGGTCGGCTGAGAGTGATCTCCCGGCAATAAAACTGGCGGCGAACTCACTTAGGAGTAGCGGTCCCCAATAGGTTGCAAGAGTATTGATCGGCACACCAAAGTCCGAGAGCGGCTTCCGATGAAGAACCCGGCGGGCAGCGTAGTCGAACGCATGGCCAAGTTCGTGACTCACAACGTAGTCAAGCAGCAGGTAAGATTCAGATGTGTGGCTACCCGTCAAAAGCTCCTCGAAGACAGTTCGTGGAAAGACTAGATCGGAAGAAACGGAGTTGTCCGCAAGAAGGAACGGAAGTGTCTTGCCCATGCCGCCCTGTGAGTGCGTCTTTCCGCCAGTAAAACCTTTGGACTGCTTGATGCACGCACCATAATCCGAGTCATCATCGGCGGCGACAATTATCGACGAGACTTCATGACCCGACAAACCAAGGGCGGCGATCCTCGTTTCGATGATCTCGGTCGCCTTGGTCTTGTCGATATTACAACGGACTTCGATCAACGTCATTTCACATCACCTTGAGCTTTCCGCTTTGCGCCTACTCGTGATAGTCCCTGGCTTGTGGGTATGGCACTCGTCCGTCCAATTCGCTGATGAACTCGTGGTAACGCACCACGGCGTTCTTCCAATCGTTCCAATTACCTATGTCCCTTTGGTTGAAGGCATGGACGGCATTTCGGAAGTTACGCACCTTCGCAAGCCAGTCGTTCCACTCGGCACGCTGGGAGTCGATCCAAACATGCTCGCTGAAGAAACGGCACATTTCCTCAAAACGCAGCCGGTTGGGGCGTAGATCGAATCCGCTTCTGGTCTTCGTGGGCTGCTTGGCGTAGTCGTTCTCGAAGACGCACAAGAACCAAGTCATCGTGCCTTCAACGGGAATACCGAGATTGGCCCAGGCCAGTATCAGCCGGGCTTCCCGGTCTTCCTCGGCGGACGGTTCAGTCCACAAGTGGAGACTGTGGGAGAGGGACACGAGACGATCCATACGGGAGTTCTCCAACAACTCCGCAGTCTCCCTGGGCGACCAGCCCGATGCTTCTTCTCTACCAAACTCTTGGATGCGCTTGATCGAGGCGACGATGTCGCTAATTGTTGATTCAAGGTCAATGGCGTCGTTGCTCATAGTTCGCCCCGGAAGGCACGCTGAACCAGAGAGTAAAATAAGTCCGAGGCATCGGAAGCAGCGGCTTTTCGTTTTAATTTAAGCGAGGCTAATGAATAGGCGAAGGTTTCATACCGAACTTGCTCGCTGTACGGGGGCAACGGAACTTTCACCGTCTTTAGTTTTTCGCCCGTCAGATGCGGGATAGTCGCAGAAGAAATCGCACCGAGTATGTTGCCGGACTGCATCAGAAACCACATTAATGAAGTGATGTACTGCGATGTTGCCTTCGCTGGCTTCGGGCGCACCCGATGAAGTGACTTCTGGAAGAAGCATTCTGGGAGTTCATCATGCCAAATTGCAGTTTGGCCCACGCCAGCGCCTCCTTCGCAGATAAGAACATCGCCATATTTCAGCCTGAAGTCGTCCCTTTCGTCTTCTGCAAAGTCCATCTCAAACACGCTCGACAAATCCAGATGTCCCCATTGGACATTGAAATTGCGCATGTATGGCTTCTTCATTGTTCCCGTCTGCTTTTTGGCGTCGAGCATCTTTCCCAGACGGCTTTCACAGACATCAGGAAACGGAATCATCGGCCACTTCTTAGGGTTCGTCGCCGGGTCGCCGAACATTTCCAGAAAGGTGGAACGCAGCAATTCATCGGTCAGCCTGATGCCTACCTCTCGCTTGCGCCGGATGGCGTCGGCCTTATCGAGAATGGCGGCGATCCGACGCTGTTCTAAGAGCGGCGGTATGGGAAACTGAATCTCCTTTATTTGGTCAGTCGTAATATTCTTCCAGATGGCCCCGGCCATATTGCGTTCGTGTAGGTGCTTCAAAGACTCCAGACAATGTAGAAAAAATGCCTCGTCTACTACATCCTTTCGTAGATCAAGGAACCCCACGAAGCCGTCGTGAATACATGCGTCAATCGTAAGTTGTGCCACCCTTCCGACATTTCCACTCACTACCATTACAATAGTCCCCGCCGGAACCGGCCGACTCAGCAACGCCCCTTCTTCAGTTAAAGAATCAATTTGCGGAGTTACTCTCCGACCATCTCTGGTCAAGTCCTCGACCATCAGACGTGGGATCGGTCCAGAGTAGTACCGTGGATCGCCCTTCGGCCTGGGCGAGCTTCCCCTTACCAGCCTGCAAACACTGTCAATTGAAACAGTGGGCCATCCATTTGATAGGTGTTCGCCTTTCATTTCAGCAACGCCTCCAGTTCGTCCATGTCCCGGCTGACCTCTTTATCCAAGGTGCGAAGCCGCTCCATAATCTCGTGAGGCCGGGCGAACGTGGCTCTTTCATACTCGGTTTCCCGATAGCGGCTGATCGAAAGGTCGTACTTGTTGCCTTGAATCTCCTTTACGGGTACGAAGAAATTCTTGGCCTTGCGATCATTCTTCTTTGCCTTCTCCCTAGCGATCCATTTCTCCAAGATGTCTGGTAAATCACCTGTTCCGTCGCCGAGCTTCTCCCGCTTGTCGTCCAAACTGAAGCCGTCCGACTCCATCTTGTAAAACCACACACTGTCGGTCTTGCCGCCCTTTGTAAAAATGACGATAGCCGTAGACACACCCGCATACGGTTTGAAAACACCGGCTGGCATGGCAATAACGGCCTCAAGTTGGTTCTCATCCACAAGCAGCTTGCGCAGGTCACGGTGGGCATTGGACGAACCGAACAGCACTCCCTCTGCCACGAAGCACGCTGCCCGCCCACCGAGCTTGAGCATCCGAAGGATCAGTGCCACGAAGAGGAGTTCGGTCTTCTTCGTCTTAACCTTGCCGGTGATCGACGAATGCACGTCGGCTTCGTCGAGACTGCCCTTGAACGGTGGATTCGCCAGGATCACGTCGAAGCCGTCGGTGGCCCGCTTGGGATACTTCTCTGGGAAGGAGTTGCTGAGCGTGTCTTGGTAGTGGATGTCGGGCGATTCGACGCCGTGCAGCATTAGGTTCATGGCGGCGATTCGAAGCATCGTCGCATCGAAGTCGTACCCGTGGAACAACTGCGTTTGGATGTGCTTGCGGTACGGCTCCAGCAAGTCGCCGGTGTAGGTCTTCTGACCGTCATCATGAGTGATAACGCCTTGGGGCGACGTGTATTTCTCCAACAAGTGCTGCATGACAGCCACAAGAAATCCTGCCGTACCACACGCCGGATCGCCGACGATTTCAGTCGGCTTTGGCTCGATCAAATCGACCATGAGCCGAATGATGTGGCGAGGCGTGCGGAACTGGCCATTGATTCCAGCCGTGGTCAACTTTCCGAGCAAATACTCGTAGAGATCACCCTTCGTATCGCCCTCGGTCAGCGGCAGTGCGTCGATCATGTTGACCGCAGACACCAGCAGGCTGGGCTTCTGGATCATCAGTTGGGCGTCGGTCATGTACTCAGCGAAGGTCGATTCGCTGTCGCCCAGATTGCGAAAGTGCGGGAATACGTCATCCCGGATGGTTTTGAGCATTTGCTCAGCGGGCAAGTTCTTGAAGTGTGACCAGCGGAGCTTCTGCTCCTTGGGGCTGAACTGCCCTTTGAACGGCTTGCCCAAACGGGATGCCCGCTTCTCGGCCCGTGTCTCGGCGATGTCGAGCAGGCGGGAGAACATTAAAAACGAAATCTGTTCAATGACCGTGAGCGGGTTGGTGATGCCCCCGGTCCAGAATTCCGTCCAGAGCTTGTCGATTTGGTTGCGTAGTGTGCCGGTAATCATGCCTTAGGAGTCCCTTCTTTCGACGGCTGAAACTGCGAGATGATGTCGATCAGAGCGTTGACCTGTTCCTCATCCGTGAACAATCCGTCGATGCTGTCGGTGTGAATCGTGGTGAACGGGGCCTCGTAGAGCCGACCGAGTTCGATGGAGCCGTACTTGGCGATGTGGTTCTGGAGCAAATCCAGGAATCGAATCTGCGCCGAGTTTAGCGTCGGGTGTTTCTGCACGAAGGCGGTGAATCGTTTGCTGACCGCCGCAGGATCGAGGCCGATGATGCTGCGAATGGCGAGATCAAGATGCCCAGCACAATCGGGATAGTAATCCACCAGATCGTGC
>CBIHQO010000642.1:0-4478 GCA_966211735.1 uncultured Schlesneria sp. | reverse complement strand
ACCACCAAGCTCACTCGCACCAGGGCCCCCACACCACTCGTGTAGATCGAGGTGCCGGCGGCGAAGGCCGAGTTGAACAGCTTAAAGAACCACCCAAATACCAGGTTCAGCGCCCAGTTCAGCAGATCAGGCTTCGTCCCGCGCGGCTTCAGCAGAATCGCGGCGAGGGCCGGGCTGAGCGTCATCGAGTTGAATGCCGAAATCACCGTCGATACGGCGATTGTGACGGCAAACTGGCGAAAGAACTGGCCGGTGATCCCACCCAAAAACATGCACGGAATGAACACGGCGATCAGCACCAGTGCAACGGCGATTACAGGGCCCGTCACTTCATCCATCGCTTTGCGGGCCGCTTCTCGCGGTTCGACCCCTTCGTCGAGCCAGCGTTCCACGTTTTCGACGACAACGATTGCGTCATCGACCACGATCCCAATGGCCAGCACCAAGCCGAACAGCGACAGGTTATTTAACGAGAATCCAAACGCCGCCATGACTGCAAACGTTCCGACAATGGCGACCGGAACCGCGATCAGTGGAATGACTGCCGCTCGCCAGTTTTGCAGGAACACCAGCACCACAATTGCGACGAGGATGATCGCGTCTCGCAATGTGGCGAAGACTTCATTCACCGATTCGCGGATGAAAGGGGTCGTGTCATAGACGATTTCGTAGTCCAAGCCCTCGGGGAATCGATTCTTCAGTTCTTTCATCTTCGCGTAGACGCCCTCAGCAGTGCTGAGGGCATTGGAGCCGGGAAGCTGAAAGATCGACAGGGCCACGGATGGGCGACCATCAAGAGTGCAGGATTGATTGTATTGTTGCGACCCGAGGCTGACGGTGCCGACATCACGCAGACGAACAATACTGGTCGATTGCTGCGTCCCCGCGTTGGATGTGTTCGAGCTCAATTGGCCGCCGGAACCGGCCGACGAGTTTCCCGCTGACGGAGCCGCAGTTGCATCCCCGGACCCGCTTGAAGTTGACTGCATATCCGTCATACTGGGGCCGGCTTTCAGGATGATATCCGCAAACTGTTCCGGTTCGGTGAGTCTCCCCAAAGTATTGATGGCCAGTTGGAATTGCTGTCCTTGCGGGACGGGCTGTTGACCAATCTGTCCGGCAGCGACTTGCAGGTTCTGCTGATTAATCGCGTTCGACACATCCTTCGCGGTGAGATTCATCGACGCCAGTTTGTCGGGATCCAGCCAGGCTCGCAGGCTGTAATCACGCTGTCCGAGATACGTGATGCCCGCCACACCCGGCAGGCGGCCGATCTCGTCCTTTAAGTAAATCGTCGCGTAGTTGCTGAGGAAGATGCTGTCGTATCGATCGTCGGGAGAAACGAGGTTGACGATCATCAACGTATTGGGCGACATCTTCCTGACGTTGATCCCCTCGTTCTGCACGAGCAGCGGAATCACGGGGAGCGCCAGCGAGACTCGGTTCTGCACCAGAACCTGCGCCATATCAGAATCCATTCCCATGCGGAATGTCACAGTCAGTGTATAGACGCCATCGTTGGTCGATTGAGAGGACATGTACATCATCCCCTCCACGCCACTGACTTGTTCTTCGATGGGCGCCGCGACAGTATCGCGAACCGTCAGCGCATTGGCACCAGGATACAGTGCCGTCACCACAACGGTCGGCGGTGTCACATCCGGATACTGTGCCACCGGAAGCGAGAAGACGGAGACGGCTCCGGCCAGGACGAAGACGATCGACAGCACGGATGCGAAGATCGGACGATCGATAAAAAAGCGAGAAATCACTGCTGATCTTCCTTCGATGTCGACGAATCGCCGTCGCGCTGCTGGCGCAAGTTGCGAATCAGCACAACCGCCGGGACACCCAGAACCGCCACCATCAACGTCGTAAACTGAACCCCCTTAGACATCTTCAAAGGAGGAACACCAAACGCAGGGATTCCAAATGTCGCGAGCGCGAGGACCGCGACGGGAACGATCACGGCCGCACACAAGCCGATCCGCTGAGCCATCTGGGATGAGAACAACCGAGTCTCACCCACCCCCTGAATGACGTAAAAGAAGACTGGCGTCAGGAAGATGCCGAACAGGGTCACGCCGATCATGCCGCTGAAGACGGCGGTTCCCAGCGACTGACGCATCTCGGCACCGGCCCCCTGGGCGATGACCAGAGGAAAGACACCCAGGATGAACGCGAACGAAGTCATCAAGATCGGCCGCAATCGCCGCTTGGAAGCTTCCTGAGTGGCGTCGAATCGTGATTTTCCCTGTTGATGCAACTGTCGCGCGAACTCCACGATCAGAATCGCATTCTTACACGCTAGCCCGACTAGGACCACTAGTCCGATCTGGACGAAGATATTGACGGATGACCCCGTCATCAGGACTCCCGCCACCGAACACAATAAGCAAAGCGGCACGACGAGAATCACTGCCAATGGGAGCGACCAGCTCTCATACAACGCCGACAGAGCGAGAAAGACACAGAGAATCGCCAGCAGAAACACATAGATTGCAGTGTTCCCCGCGCGGATCTGCATGAACATCAACTCGGTCCATTCCGTCTTCATCGACAGTGGCAACGACTCACCTGCCAGTTTTTCTGTCTCGGCGATGGCTTCGCCACTGCTGATCCCTGGCCGCAGATTCCCCGTGATGGGCGCTGCGGTCGATAGGTTGTATCGAGTGACGAAGACCGGACCGCCGATCTCACGCATGTTGATCAGGGTGCTCAGCGGCACCATCTGGCCGCTGCTGCTGCGGACTTTGAACAGGCTGAGTTGCTCCAATCGAGCACGGTACGCACCGTCGGCTTGAATGGTGACTTGCCAATGCCGACCAAATCGGTTGAAGCTGTTGACGTACAGGGATCCAAGGTACATCCCCAGCGATTGGTTCACATCGTCGACCGAGATTCCCAAGGAGGTGACTTTTTCGCGATCGATATCCATGAAGAGTTGCGGCGTATTCGAGCGGAATTGTGTCGATACGCCGATCAGCGCTGGCTGCTTCTGCAGTTTCTGAATCAACCCGTCGGTCTGTTGCTGGAGGGATTCCAGCCCGATTCCGCCGCGATCTTCGACGAGTAATTTGAATCCACCAGCCACGCTTAGCCCCGGAACTGGCGGGGCTCCGAAGACCATCACCTGCGCATCCTTGACGTGCAGGGCACATTCCTTTCGCAACCGAGCCATGATTGCCGTGTCATGCAGGTTCGCGCTACGGCGTTTTTCGAACGGGTCCAACACGATAAACATCGATGCAAAGTTCGAACTGTTTGCGGACAGCACGAACGACATCCCGGAGATTGAAATCGTATGCGCCACCCCAGGTGTCTCGCGCGCGATCTTATCGATCATGGCGACGACTTCCTGGGTCCGCTGCAGAGATGATGAATCGGGCAGTTGAACGTTGGCGATGACTCGTCCTTGATCCTGATCAGGCACGAAGCCTGTGGGAGCGACCTTGAAGACGATGTATGTCAGAACCAGTAGCCCGCCATAGGCGATCAACACAACGAAACTCAGCCGTAGCAGTTTGCCAACCGCCCAAGCGTAACCCTCGGTGCTCCATTCGAAAATCGAATTGAACCCCTTAAACAGCCAGCCCAAGGTCTTGTCCAGCAACGATTGCAGCCAGTCCTTCTGATGCTCCCTGGGGCGCAGCAGAATGGCGGCCAGGGCAGGGCTGAGCGTTAACGAATTGATGGCCGAAAAGACTGTCGATGCGGCAATCGTCACGGCGAATTGCAGAAAGAATCGTCCCGTAATTCCGCTGATAAAGGCACACGGAACGAAGACCGCACACAGCACGAGCGCCACCGCAACGACGGGCCCTGTGACTTCTTCCATCGCTTTGCGAGCCGCATCTCGCGAAGACAACCCTTCATCGAGCCACCGCTCTACGTTCTCGACTACGACGATCGCGTCGTCGACGACGATACCAATTGCCAGCACAAGGCCAAACAATGAGATGTTGTTCAGGCTGAAGTTGCAGGCCGCCATCACCGCGAAGGTGCCAATAATGGCCACAGGAACTGCCGTCAGTGGAATCAGTGCGGCGCGCCAGTTCTGCAGAAAGAGGAGTACAACCAGGGCGACGAGCACAATCGCTTCCAGCAGCGTGCGCACGACATCGGCAACCGACTCGCGCACGAACGGTGTGATATCGTAGGCGATCGTGTACTCGATCCCTTCCGGAAATCGTGACTTGAGTTCGTCCATCTTTTTCTTGGCGCGATCGGCAACGTCCAGTGCGTTCGTATTGGGAAGCTGGAACACCGCCAGGCCGACTGAAGGGCGGCCGTCGAACGTGCAGAATTGATTGTAGTTTTGCGCCCCCATCTCGACAGTGGCGACGTCTTTTAGCCTGACGACTCCGACCGTCGGGGGATTGCCGCGCAGCGTGGCACTGGTACCGCTGATGATCGACGTGCTGCCGAGACTGCTGGCCGGTGACGTGACCGGCAGACTGGTCGTCGATGAGGTGATG
>CBIHQO010000641.1:0-4495 GCA_966211735.1 uncultured Schlesneria sp. | reverse complement strand
ATTGGGTTGGTGGGTTTCTAGATAAGAGAAGCGAGGTTAGGGATCAAATGGCGAAGGAATTGTTTCAGCGCACCAAGCCGCACGTCAACGTAGGAACGATTGGCCACATCGACCACGGCAAGACCACAACAACAGCGGCGATTCTCGCCGTGCAGACCGCAAAGGGTCTGGCAAAATTCAAGAGCTATGCTGATATCGCCAAGGGCGGAACGGTTCGCGATGAAACCAAAACGGTGACCATCGCTGTGAGCCACGTCGAATACGAAACAGCATCGCGTCACTATGCTCACATCGATTGCCCAGGCCATGCGGATTATATCAAGAATATGATCACCGGTGCCGCCCAGATGGACGGTGCGATCCTGGTTGTGTCGGCTGCAGACGGTCCGATGCCGCAAACCCGTGAGCACATTCTGCTTGCCAAGCAGGTGAACGTTCCTGCTCTGGTTTGCTTCCTGAACAAGTGCGACCTGGTCGACGACGAAGAGTTGCTCGAGCTGGTTGAGATGGAAATTCGTGACTTGCTGAACAAGTACGAATTCCCTGGCGACGATATCACTATCGTTCGCGGCAATGCCAAGGGTGCGCTGGACAATCCAGCCGATCCTAAGTTCAACGAGTGCATCGGTAAGCTGATGGACGCTTTGGATAAGGATATTCCTGAGCCAGCTCGTGAAACTGACAAGCCAATGCTGATGGCGATCGAAGACGTGTTCTCGATCGAAGGTCGCGGTACTGTGGTTACCGGTCGTATCGAGCAGGGCGTGCTGAAGGTTGGCGATAAGGTTCAGTTGCTCGGTTTGGCTGATCCCAAGGAATCGGTTTGTACCGGTGTTGAAATGTTCCAGAAGACTCTCGATCAGGGTATTGCCGGCGATAACGTCGGTGTGCTGCTGCGTGGTCTGAAGAAAGAAGACGTTCAGCGAGGTCAGGTTCTGGCAAAGCCAGGTTCGATTACCCCGCACACCAAGTTTGAAGCTCAGGTTTATATTCTGAGCAAAGAGGAAGGTGGACGTCATACGCCGTTCTTCAGTGGATATCGCCCTCAGTTCTACTTCCGTACGACGGACGTAACCGGCGAAGCGAACCTGCTCGACGGTGCCGAAATGTGCATGCCAGGCGATAACGTTAAGTTGTCGGTCACCCTCGGCAAGCCAATCGCCATGACCGAAAATGTCCGCTTCGCTATTCGCGAAGGTGGCAAGACGGTTGGGTCAGGCGTTGTTGTGAAGATTCTTGAGTAGTCTCTGTATCAGCGTGGGCCGCAGAAGGCAGCTTCTGCGGCCTTGCTGTTCGCGTTGCTGGTTGATGGGTTTGAGATAGCAAGGATAGATAGATGGCGCGCGAGTTTGTTTGGCTGGAATGTACGGAGACGGGGCTGAGGAACTATCGCGTCAATAAAGAAACGCGAGGGACTGAGCGCCTCGAGCTGAAGAAGTACAACAAGAAGCTGCGGAAGCACACGGCGCATAAAGAGTCACGTAAGAAGTGATTCGGGCGGCGTGGCTCGTACGTAAACACGAACGGGCGTAGCTCAATTGGCAGAGCACTGGATTCCAAATCCAGGGGTTGGGGGTTCGACTCCCTCCGCCCGTGTTTCAAAGTGGCTTTGGCGTCTTGGCTCACGCATTCTGCAGCATCTAAGGTTTTTACGGTGAATCACGCGAAGTCGGGCAGCTTTTGGTCAACGTTTTTGAGCGTTGATCTCTACAAAAAGAATCAAGGACGGCTTGCCCGGCAGATTGTTGCAGGAGCGGTCGCGGCGACTATTTGCCTGCTGTGTTGGTCGATGAATCAGACTCTGCTGGCAGATGTCGGTGTGTCGGTTCGGACGGCTGTGACGGCGGTGGTGTTGGTGGCAGGATTGTGGGCTGCGTTCCGAGTTGTGAATTTGCCTCAGTTCGCTGAGTTTTTGATTGAAGTGCAGCACGAAATGGCGAAGGTGTCGTGGCCGAGCTGGCCGACGCTGCGACGTTCGACTGCGGTTGTGTTGTTCGTGATGGGTTTGTTGAGTGTCGTGTTGTTCTGTTACGACGTGGTTTGGCATTGGCTATTGAAGTTGATCCACGTTCTGCAGTTCTAGTTGCCTGCACGCGATGCGAGTCGCGGTGTTCATAATCTGCGTTTGGCAGAGGGGCCCGGGGGGTAAGCGGCCATGTCGGAAGGTGCTGAGCAGCAGATGGAATGGTACGTTTTGAAGGTTCAAAGCAATCGCGAACGAACCATTCGTGATGCGCTGAAGCGTCGAATCGGCCAGGAGGCTCTCGACGAGTTTTTCGGGGAGATTGTGATCCCCGTCGAAAAGATCGTGGATAACAAGTCCGGCAAGCGCCGGGTCATCGAACAGAAGCTGTATCCCGGCTATCTGATGGTTCAGATGATCTTGAATGATGAGACTTGGTATCTGGTTCGAACGACAAATGGAGTCGGAGACTTCACGGGAGCGGCAGGGCAGCCGATCCCGATGCAACCGCAGGAAATTGATCGCATGCTGGGAGTTGGCGTCACGACGCCGGCGGAGCCTGCTCGCGTCAAGATCGAATTCAGCGCTGGCGACGGCGTGAAAATCAAGGACGGTGCTTTCGAAGGATTTGATGGTCAGATCGAAGGTGTCGACGAACATAGCGGTAAGATCACCGTTTTGATTGAGATTTTTGGCAGGCCAACGCCTGTTGATCTGGAGGCGTGGCAGGTGGAGCGGACCTGCTCGCGTCCAGGACCGAGTAGAGGAGACGGCTGGTGGCGAAGAAACAGGCGACAATCAAAGCACAGGTCAAGGTTCAGATCCCTGGGGGTAAGGCAACGCCTGCTCCTCCAGTCGGTACTGCTCTCGGTCCGCACGGGATCAACCTCGGCCAGTTCGTGATGCAGTTCAACGAAAAAACCCGCGACCTGAACGGCATGATTGTGCCCGTGGTTGTGACTGTTTTCGAAGACCGCACATTTACTTTCGAGTTGAAAAGCCCTCCGGCGTCCGTGCTGCTGAAGCAAGCCGCCGGGATTGCCAAGGGTGCTGTCAACGCCAAGACGGATCGCGTTGGTAGTGTGACTGCGGCTCAGGTGTTGGACATCGTTAAAGCGAAGTTCGCTGACCTGAATTCCCGCGATCACGAGCATGCGGCTCTCATGATTCGAGGGACCGCTCGCAGCATGGGTATTGAAGTTTTGGACTGAAGCGGCCGGGATTCTTTTTAGAAGTTTGTGGGTGTTCCATGGCACATGTCTCTAAGCGTGTACGAATTCTGCGTGAGCAGTTGGCCGAAGTAGGGTCACTGGATGTTGGCGCAGCGGTTCAATTGTTGAAGTCTCTCGAAGACAAGCTTCCAGCCGGGGTGCGCAAGTGCCGGTTCGATCAGTCGGTCACGATCGCGATGCGTCTGGGAATTGATCCTCGACAAGCTGATCAGATCGTCCGAGGATCGATCGTCCTGCCGCACGGGATTGGTAAGGCCAAGCGAGTAATCGTGTTTGCCCAGGGCGACAACGTCGCAGTCGCGACCGCGGCTGGGGCGGACTTTGTCGGCGGCAAAGATCTGGCTGAAAAGATCAAGGGTGGCTGGCTGGACTTCGATGTCGCGATCGCGTCTCCGGACATGATGGGCGTCGTCGGACCGCTCGGTAAGGTGCTTGGTCCTCGCGGGCTGATGCCTTCGCCGCGAGCCGGAACAGTGACCAGCGACATCGCGGGTGCTGTTAAGGAATATAAAGCGGGTAAGGTCGAGTTCCGTTGTGATTCGGGCGATAATGTTCACGCTGTTGTCGGCAGGCTGTCCTTCGGGCAAGCAGAGCTGACCGAGAATGTGGACGCGATGGTCAAGTATGTACGATCCATCAAGCCGGCCACATCCAAGGGTCAATACGTCCGCAACGTCTGCTTGTCGGCAACAATGACGCCAGGTATTTCAATCGCAGGTTAGCCAGGTATTTCGAGTGCAAGTGAGTACGGAATTCTGGCGTGATTGGCCAGCGTGGAGTGAGCGATGAGCAAAGTTGTTAAACGAATGATGATTGACAGCATTCAGGGTGCTCTGGGTGAGTGTCGTGAAGTGCTGGTGCTGGATGCTTCGCGCCTGACCGGTTTCGCGGCGAATCAATTGCGATTGGATCTGCGTAAGAAGCGAATCTCGATGTTGGGTGTCAAGAACGCCGTGGCGCGGCGAGCGCTTAGCGAGATTGGCCTGACAGGTGCGGCAGGCGCTCTGAAGGGTGCCTGTACTCTGGTCTATGGCAGCGAAGATATCGTCTCGCTGGCCAAAGAAATGACCAGTTGCTGTGAAAAGCAGAAGGCAATCGAGATCCGTGGTGGTGCGATTGGCGATACGCCACTCAATGCCAAGGATGTCGAATCCCTGAGCAAGAGCCCAGGACGTAAGGAATTGTTGAGCCAGATCGTGGGACTGATTCTCAGCCCAGGCGGTCGGCTTGCCAGCGCGATTGGCGGACCAGCAGGCAAGATTGCTGGCCAAGTGAAAGCCATCGCAGACAAAGAAGCATC
>CBIHQO010000640.1:0-4495 GCA_966211735.1 uncultured Schlesneria sp. | reverse complement strand
AGTTCACATCGTACAGATCCGGCCAACCGTCGCCGTTGATGTCGGCCAACAGGCAGCTATTGGTCCAGCGTTCGGTAGTGATGCCGGCGGCATCCGTGATATCGAGGAAGGTGCCATCCCCCTGGTTTTGGTACAGTCGATTGCGTCCGATGTTGGCCACGTAGAGATCGGGAAATCCGTCGTTGTTGAAATCGCCCACCGTACAACCCTGACTGAAACCGCGATCGCCGAGGCCAGAAGGTTCTGTGACATTGGCGAATGACTGTCCGAGACGATTGCGGGACAGCACATCAGGCGGTCGGCTGGCGGACGGGCCGAGTTCCCAAGGTCCGGCTTGAGTGAAGTAGATGTCGGGCCAGCCATCGAGATCGAAGTCGAGCACCGCCACACCGCCCCCCATCGACTCCAGCATGCGTGTCGTTTCAGCCTGTGGTTCGTGGCCATTGTCATAGCGAAAGTTCAAGCCGACGCTGGCGGCGACATCTTCAAATCGGACACTGGATTCAGTTTCGACTTGATCGCTCGTGACCTGAGGACGTCGCGAGGCGGGAAGTCCCTGTGCGGTATCGGTGCGCGGTTGGCCGGTCGACTTTTCCCAGGAAGGCAACGGCTGGTCGGAAAGATCGAGAACATGGCCTAATTGGAATGCGACAAGTGTTCGAGGCATCTCGGGCTGCAAGCTAGCCTGTAATCTGCGAGCGGTTGCCTGCGCCACTTCGCTGGCAGGGTCACCCAGGCAGTGCCCGTAAGCCCAGCCCCAGGCTTCCCAGATTCGACCCAGAGATTCGTTCAATTGAGCAGCCTCGGCCATTAATTGAATGCTTTGAGGATTCTCGTAAATCCGATCCACCAGATATGCCAGTTGCTCCAGCAATGCAGCTCGCTGGAAGCACCGTTGAGAATCGTCTGGACGTCCGATCTCGCGCAGCAGTTGGCCAAGTTGATAACAGGCAATGCGATGATTCGGGTCCCGTCGCAACGCCTCCCAGAAACAACGGGCAGCAACGCGCGGCTCGGCATGTGTCCGAGCCCAGTGACCTCGGACGACCCAGATCTCTGGATGCCAGATTTCCAGAGGCAACTTCGCATTCCATTCCAGAAAATCGAGTGCCACTCCACGCTGTTGCAAGAGGGAACCCCAGCGAGCTTGCGCTTCTTGCGAATCCGAATCGACGGCAATAATGTGTTGCAATAACGGTTCGGCGGTATCAAAGTCCTGACTACTAAGGGCCTCTCGAGCTTGTCCCAGTAGCGGCAGCGGATCGTCGGGCTGTGCCGCACGACAACGTTTGACGAACTCGGCGTCGTTCACTACGGGTTCGCCCGCTGCCAGCATGACGAGATGGTCTGGCGTGAATCGACCTGATTTCAATGCTGCAAACAACAGGCTGGAGGCCTCGAACGCGCGGCCTTCGATCCCCAGCAAGTAGGCCAATTGATTCGAGGCAGCCGTATTGGACGCATCCGACTCGACCAGTCGTCGCAGGAATCGCTCGGCCGCTTGAGCATGACCGAGTCGCTGAGCGATCTCGGCGGCCGTGCGAACGCAGGGGAGACAAGCTGGATTGGCCTGGCTGGCCGGACCCTGCAAATAGTGTAGGGCCTTCGCATCCTCATATTGAGCGACGGCGGCCCGTGCGGCCATCATCGCCGCGCGGCAATCGTGAGGATGTCGACCGAGAACCTGTGCCGCGAGTGTTTCCGCATCGGCGAAGCGACGCTGAGTCAATCGCTGCTGCGATTCTGCCAGCAGCGATTCGTTCGATCGAACCGCAGCACGGATGAGCCAGATGAAAGCCGCCAGCAGCAGCAGGCCCGTCGACGCGACGACGATCTGTCTCAGCAGCCTGCGGTGTGCCAAGCCCGCCCTCATCGGCTGCGTCATTGGGTCGAGGTCAAGGTGAAGTCGGTGCTGCCGGGGGCTTCAGTCAGATCCTTCTCCAAGCGTGACGCCGAATTATATTTTTCGGGGATCATCTCGTTCGTGATGTTGATCATCGGACTATCCTTCGACCCCGGATAAGCCGGTTCGGTGCTGATCAGTTTTGGATAGTTGATGCGGACGATTTTGACGCCGGGTTCCACGCGCGTTTCGTAGTTGCCATCCATGATACTGGCGCTGACCGAGCCACCCTTGCCGTCCTTCGGTTCGAATGAGATCGACCCTCCTTCAACGGGCTTTCCATCAAGCGTGATTTTGCCTTTGACTGTCACTGTCGCGCGACGAGCGGTCGATCCACCACAGCCAATCATTGAAACCACGAGAGCAACGACAAGAATTCGTGAGATCATGGATGCGGACTCTTCAAGTGGTGAGTTAAGAAGATGATCCCGGACACTCGCCAGGAATCGAAATGACACAAACCTCAGGATCGCCAGATGACGATCCTAAGGTTGCGGTGGAACAATTGTGGATGATTAGAAGTCGCCGAGAACTTCGCTGCCGCGTGTCGAGCTGACTCCACGCCAGATATTCGTATCGATGTTGTTGGAAACGAACCGCACGGACCCGTCGCACATGCAAACGGTCACCCCGCCCACGTGTTTACTACGTGAATTGAAGACCTGTTGCTGAAAGGCGATCTGCGTGCAACCCGGTATCCCATTCAGGGAGGTTGTGGGGGGGCAGACTTCGGAGAGTTCAAACGTTCCCGTATTCGGTGTATTGCGGCCCATTACACATCCGGCGCGGCCAAGGATGTCGGCGATGTTCCCGTCAAAGCCGGTCCCGTTTGGCGCAATGACTTCCATGAACAGGGCGGTATTGCTGGTCCCATCGTTGATATCGGCGATTTTCACCCGAACGCCATTGCCGAAGGGGGCTCCCCAAAACGTATCGGTGGGGGCGGCGCTGAGAGACTGGGCTGTAAAATTCGTGTTCCCGTAATTGGGCATATAGTTCGTTCGTAAACGAGCCCATCCCCCGGTGAATTCGTTTTCTTTGATTCCATCTGACGGACAGCCATGAAGCGCAATCTTAGTCGTCTTCGCTCGCCAGTTTCCGTCCCAAGGAGCCGCAGGGTTGTACCCGTGGTCGCATCCTACAGGCTCGGTCGAGACGACCCCATTATACATGGGGGCTTGGTCGACGTACGGCATTAACGCCACGTACCAGTTGGTCTCGTGATACCAACTACTCCCGCAGCCACGGTTCGGTTGGGCCGTGCCGACGAGTTTTCCCAACGGGAGCAAATTGTAGGTATCGTGATATGTATGCGTGGCAATCCCGAGTTGCTTCAGATTGTTCTTGCACTGCGTTCGCCGGGCCGCTTCACGCGCTTGTTGCACTGCGGGTAGCAACAATGCGATGAGGACTGCGATGATCGCAATCACGACCAGCAATTCGATCAGCGTAAACGCTTTTCTTCGCCACTGTCTGTGCATGGTGAACCTCCAGGAAACGAGATAATCAGACGAGAAATGAGTAGAGACAGAATTGCTCAAATCTCAGTCTATGCTTCCCGGAATATAACAGCAACGAAATTTTCAGAACAATAAATTGCCACGTTTTGCGTCGAAATGACTCAGACATTTTCGGGTGAAATGCCTGAAATTAAGGATTCGCAAGCTGTTGCAGAGTGGCGATGGTTGCCGCTGAAAATGGTATTGAGCGCCCAAATCGCGGTCTTGAGTCCGGTCACGTCTCAATTTCAGCGACCGACGTAAACACCGAACCCGGGGCTGCTGTAGCCGAACCCAACACCACGCGGGCCACCCATAATCCCGTAGGAATAAGGGGGAGAATAGACCGGTGGCGGCGGCGGAATGACGACGGGAGGTGCTACTGGAACAGGTGGCGGCACTGGAATCGGCGGGGCAGCGTACACAGGCGCATACATGTAAGGGGGCGCGACAACCACCGGCGGTGGGGCGAATACCGCGACGCCGAAACCTGGTCCACGATAGCCGTGATGATGGTGATGTCCCCATCCATGGTTGGCACACGCGGATTGCATGGCGACTGCTAGAACGCCACCGAAAACAATCGCAGCCAAGACTCGTAACAACATGAAATCCGTCCCTTGATCTAAATTGGCGTTTCCACAACCACTGCCCCATCCCGAGGCGGAGGTCAGTGAAAGCAGTCCATGTACCAAACCAGAGGAAATCGCATTTTCGGACTTCTCGACGAGATCGAGGGGGCTTTGTTCATGGAGAAGTGGCCCCTCGCGCTGGCCAGCCGCGCGGCAATTACAACTCACGCGTCGTTCCTACTTCGGTTGCACGGCAAGATGTTGCGGAGAGATTCTCTGTCCGATTGACGGGGCTTCGATGGCAGGAACCATTGTCTGTCGTGGCAGATGGCGGGCGGGCGGTCAGTGATTGACCGAGTGCAACGACTGATGCAACTATTTCCACATCCCTTGTAAGAGTTGCAGGGAAGTGTCCCACCA
Organism: uncultured Schlesneria sp.; assembly: GCA_966211735.1. Lineage (GTDB taxonomy): Bacteria > Planctomycetota > Planctomycetia > Planctomycetales > Planctomycetaceae > Schlesneria. The sequence continues at coordinate 101 of CBIHQO010000640.1, read as the reverse complement.
ACCTGTACACCCCAATTTACGCCTGTGCGGCAACCATGGGCGACGAGCGGGAGCGGCGCTTCCTTTCATTTTTGGGCGAATAAAGAATTTATTGATCCAGA
>CBIHQO010000639.1:0-4496 GCA_966211735.1 uncultured Schlesneria sp. | reverse complement strand
TCGAGCTGGGTGAACTGCCCCTCCTTGACGACGTTCGCGATGAAGTCGCCGCGGGTCGCATGGTCATTCCGGCCAACAGGAACCATCTGAAATATCAGCTCGACCCCATGGCGATTGGCCGCGCGTCGAAGACCAAGGTCAACGCGAACATGGGAGCCTCGCCGGTCTCTTCCAGCACCGACGAAGAAGTCGAAAAGCTGAAGTGGGCCGAACGCTGGGGTGCCGACACGGTCATGGACCTGTCGACCGGCGGCGACCTCGACGCGACCCGCGAGGCCATCATTCGCAACAGCACCGTTCCCATCGGTACTGTGCCGATCTACTCGATGATCATCGGTCGCAAGATCGAAGAACTGACACCGCAGATTATCCTCGATTCGCTCGAACAACAGGCCGCTCAGGGTGTCGACTACTTCACGATTCATGCGGGCGTGCTGAAAGAGCATCTGCCGTATATCGCCAAACGTTTGATCGGCATCGTCAGTCGTGGTGGTTCGCTGCTCGCCAAGTGGATGCTGGTCCACAGCGAACAGAATCCGATGTATCAGTACTGGGAAGATATCTGCGACGTGATGCGCAAGCACGATGTCACGTTCTCCATCGGCGACGGCTTGCGACCAGGTGGATTGGCCGATGCCAGCGATCAGGCTCAACTGGCCGAACTGGTCACCTTGGGTGAACTGACCGAACGAGCCTGGCGCAAAGGTGTGCAGGTGATGGTGGAAGGTCCGGGCCATGTGCCCTTTGACCAGATCGAATTCAACATGAAGTTGCAGCGTCGCCTGTGCCATGGGGCTCCGTTCTACGTCCTCGGCCCGCTGGTGACCGACATCTTCCCCGGTTACGACCACATCACCAGTTGCATCGGTGCCACAGCGGCCGGTTATCACGGTGCCGCGATGCTGTGCTACGTAACCCCCAAAGAGCACCTCGGCCTCCCCAAGAAAGACGACGTGAAGCAAGGGTGCGTCGCCTATAAGATCGCCGCTCACGCCGCCGACGTCGCGTTGGGGATTCCCGGGACTCGCGATCGCGATGACGAACTGACCAAGGCCCGTGCCGCCTTGAACTGGCAGAAGCATTTCGACCTCAGCTTCGATCCCGATACCGCTCGTGCCTATCACGACGAAGATCTGGATGTCGACACCGATTTTTGTGCGATGTGCGGACACGACTGGTGCAGCGTCCGGATCAGCAAGGAAATCGTCGAGTTCACGTCCGGCAAGGACGAGAACTACAAGTGGGAAAAGGCCAAGGTCTCAGCCGCCCTCACTGCCGAACAGCAGGAAATCCTCGCCAAACGAGGCGTCCTGAGTCCCGACGAAATCCACCGCCTCGCCGCAAAGACGAAAAAGGTGATGACCGCCGAAGCCGCTGACAAGGCTTCTTGCCACAGCGACTACGTCGATCCAGAAACCGCTCGCAAGCTGCAAGAAAAGAACGACGACCTAGTCGAACTGATCGTCCCGTAAAACCGTGAATAGCTTTCAGGTGAGCCGCGCTGTGTTAGCACGCGGACCCGATGGACACATGACCGTGGCATCTACTCACTCGGGTGCCACGGACTTGGAGTCCTCGGTTTCGCAGCTCACTCCTCTTCCTTTGCGTCGCTGCGCCTTGGCGCCTTTGCGCTAATAAAGGCACGATCTCAGTCCACGCCAAGGTCGCTGAAATCCAATCGCATCGGTAAAGTGGCATACTCTCCACTTACCTCGCGCTCCAAGGAACAGAGATGATTCGCCGCACACTGATCGCATTATCGTTGCTCTCTCTGGTCGGTGTCGGTCGTGCTCAAGACATGCCGCTGTCTCAAGTCCTGATCGACGGAGAAGGGTGGCAACTGGTGGCGGAAGGGTATCAGTTCACCGAAGGCCCTGCGGTCGACAAGGATGGCACCGTCTACTTCGTCGATGTCCCTCAAAGCTTGATCTTGAAGCTCGGTGACGATGGCAAACCCGTCGTCTGGGCGAAAAACACCGGCAAAGCCAGCGGCCTGATGTTCGGTCCCGAAGGTCGACTATACGCCTGCCAGGGGGAAACGAAGCAGGTGGTCTGGTACGACCGCGACGCGAAGCCAACCGTGATTGCCACTGACATCGCGGGCAACGACATCATGGTCGACCGCAAGGGAGGCGTGTACGTCACCGACATGGGCGGGAACCAGGTCTGGTACGTTGCATCAGATGGCACGAAGCGCGTCGTCGCGAACGGCTTCAAACCCAACGGTCTCGCTCTGTGGTCGGACGGTGGCACACTGGTCATCGCCGATTGCGATCACCCTCACCTCCGCACCTACCGCGTGGAACCCGATGGCAGCTTGAAGTTCGGCGATAACTACTACGGCCCGCTCCAGATTCCATCAGGCCAGACCCTGCCAGGCTCCGACGGCATGACCGTCGATGACAAGGGACGCCTGTACGTCGCGACGCACGCCGGCCTGCAGATGTTCGACCCCACAGGCCGACCCTGCGGCTCCATCGTGAAACCGCAGACGAAGTTCCTGTCGAACGTCAAATTCGGCGGTGCCAACTTCGACACCGTCTACGTGACTTCCACCGATCAGCTCTACAAGCGCAAGCTGAATACAAAAGGGACGCCACACTTCTTGCGAGAGTCAAAGTGAAGTCGGATGAGGGAATAGGGGGTGGGGAATAGGGAATAGTCGTGATTGTTGATTCGACCTCTTACCTCTCTATTCCCCATTCCCTACCCCCTAATTACTACGAAGATCGACATGAAATCACACACCGAATACCTGACATTCAATCTCCCCGCTCGTATGGCGTTCGAGAACATCACGCCCAAGATCGAAGCCATCGTGAAAAAGAGCGGCGTCCAGGAGGGGCTGCTGCTCTGCAATGCCATGCACATCACCGCCTCGGTCTTCATCAACGACGATGAACCCGGTTTGCACGAAGATTATCAGAAGTGGTTGGAAGAGCTCGCTCCGTTCGATGCCTCACCGCAACGCTACCACCACAACCGCACCGGCGAAGACAATGCCGACGCTCACATGAAACGCCAAGTCATGGGCCGAGAAGTCGTCGTCGCAATCACCAACGGAAAGCTCGACTTCGGCCCCTGGGAGCAAATCTTCTATGGCGAATTCGACGGTCGAAGGCCCAAGAAAGTTCTGGTGAAGGTTATCGGCGAGTGATCGTGAGTACCTTCGATTACGGTGTCAACGACCCCACCGGCACCCACTTCCCGCCTTTCAGCTTGGCATGATGTCCGTGGCCTGAGGAGTCGGTGATGATTTTGCCTTGTCCATCATCGCAGTGGTACAGCGCCAAAGTCTGTTCGTCAGTTTCGTGACGCAGTGGCGGCTTGAAATCGCCTTGATAACGAGCGGTCTGCGAGATACGAACCTCCGCAAGTACTCCTTCGAAGGGATCCAGATCGCCGCCGCCAAGATTCCAGGTATTCGGTCCAGCACTGATCGATGTGTCAGAATCGTCTCGCTGCACGACCGCCTTGCCATCGACGAACAGGATGATCTTGTCCGGCAATCGGACGGCGGCCAAATGAATTCGCTTTTTCTCTGTCAGCGGGTCTTCGCTCACCACGCTCGTGATAAATCCATTCGCATGGTGCAGCGTAAAACTCAGCCGATCCTGGGCCAGAATCTCCAGTTGAGCCCGCCCGATGTTCGAGATAATTGTGGCCATCCCTTCGTCGACATCGTCCTCAAGTGTCACGAAACATTCGAGAGTAAACGGCTGCGAAGTATCGAGCTCTAATGCCTGCGGCGGAATGATCCTGTCCCACTTCGCCAGTTGCAGCACGAACGGGCCGGGTTGGTCGTTTTTTGTTGTGATTGCGGCAACCAGCAGCAACAGCAAACAAGCCGCGATACCAATCAGTACCGGTCGCTTCCAGAAAGGCACTCTCGTCGGGACCGGAGCAGGGGGTGTCTGCACTCTGACCGTCGGCCCAAACACATCCACAGGCGTTGGCTGCGAGCTGACCTGGATGACTCCTGGCTGCGAAGAACCTGAACCCTGTTCGATGAGTCCCGATAGGGCGTCTTCAACGTCTTCCATTGTTTGCAGTCGGTCCTGCGGTCGCTTGGCGACCATCTTCTCGAAGACTGTAGCCAGTGCAGCCGAGACATCAGGACGCCACTGCTGCAGTGCTGGGATCGGGCTGTTCTGGTGAGCCATCAGCTTCTGAACCAGCGTCGCGCCGTCATACATGTTCTGATCTGTCAGCAGGCGAAACAGAGTGCAGCCTAAGCTGTAAATGTCCGCCCGAGCGTCCGCAGATCGGGTATCGATCGCCTGTTCGGGAGCCATGTAATCCACGGTTCCCATGACCTGTCCCGTCTGCGTCAGCCCGTCAACCGCGGGATTGTCTTCGATGCGAGCCAATCCCATGTCCATGATCTTCAACGTACCGCTCTGGTCCAGCAACAGATTGGCCGGCTTGATGTCGCGATGCACGATCCCTTTGCTATGAGCGAACGCCAGTCCTCTTGCCGCCTGTCGGACTAAATC
>CBIHQO010000638.1:0-4510 GCA_966211735.1 uncultured Schlesneria sp. | reverse complement strand
CTTCTGTGGAGTTACACGATGTTGCCAGGTCGAATTGCGTCCGTGTTCCTGTTGGCCGTCACTGTGGTTCTGTCCGCTTCCAGCTGGGCAGCCGATGATGATGGTTTTCGATCGCTGTTCAACGGCAAAGACTTGAGCGGCTGGGATGGCGATAGCACGCTCTGGAAAGTTGCGGACAATCACATCGTCGGTGATTCGCCCGGAATCAAGCACAACCAGTTCCTCTGCACGAAGGAAGAATTCGGCGACTTCGAGTTGAAGCTCGAATTTCGGATGAAGGACGGCGTCGGCAACTCGGGTGTGCAGTTCCGCACGAAAAAAGTTCCAAACAGCACGGAAGTCTCGGGGTACCAGGCGGATCTGGGCGAGAACTATTGGGGATGCCTGTACGACGAATCGCGTCGCAACAAGATCCTGGTGAAGGCCCCCGCCGATTTCGAAGGGACGCTCAAGAAGGGCGACTGGAATCAGTACACGATTCGCGCCGAGGGCGATCAGATTACTCTGAAGATGAATGGCGTCACCACGGTCAATTATCGTGAACCAGATGCCGAGATCGCTCGTTCTGGAATTATCGCTCTGCAGGTTCATAGCGGCGGACCGATGAAGGTCGAGTTTCGAAACATTCGAATCAAGCCACTGAAGTAGGATCAGGCAGGAAGCGAAAGAGTGGCTGCGTCGTCATCCTTTCATCCCCTCCGCGATCCATGCAGGTGACCATTGTGACCGGGCCAGCCAAAAGTCGACGACGGCCTTCCGCCGAGGAAGGCCCCACGATCTACAAGTGCGACCAGTTGCGTCAAATGCTGGAGGCCGCACTTCGAAATCGATCGAAACGAAATGCCAGCACGGATCTCGTGAAGTTCCTGGGTGGGCATCTACCCGTGCGGACCGATGCCAACGGCAAGTCGCGGTTAACGGGCGACGACGACGAAAACCCGAGCACCGCACGATTCCATTCGTTCTGCAAGCAATTGGCCGAAGCACTGGGTGTCAGCAAGGACTTCGTGCAGGATCGAATCACGCAAGGTCTGCTGCACGACGAAGCGCAGCTCAAGGAGCTGTGTGATCATTTGACTGCCGCCAGCGAGCACTATGGGTTGGCGATGTCGCTGATCAAGGACGAGCCTCTGAATCGTCCGGTGACGATCCGCATCGGGACGACGAACCTGATCAACATGCGAGTGCTGCCACTCGTGCTGGAGGCGGTGCGCCAGAAGTTTCGCACCCAGTTTCCGGATGTCCAGCTTCGGTTCGTCCAGACTATCATGGATTCGGACGAGTTGCTGTTTGGCAATCAACCGCTGGTTGGCGTAGATGCCGTTGTCGCGTGTTGCCTGAAAGGGCGAGTCGGCAAGATTCCGGCTGCCGAACTCGCGGCCAGCATGCCGCTACGATGTTGCCTGTTGCGATCGCGTACCGATATCGCGGCCCCGCTGGCGGCCCGGGCGTTGAATCACTGGGACGAACTGCGAGGGACGGACATGGTCGCCCTGGCATCGCGTAGGAAGCACTTTGATGTGCCCTGGGCAGATGTCGAAGCGACGATCGACACGATGGAAGAAGTTCCGACGTTGCTGGAAGCCCATGCTCGAGTCGCCGCGAGTGACGCTTGGACGTTGTCGTATCGTGAACTGATGGACGATGTCGACGAGCAACGCTTGGAGGCACTCGATTTGCCGCCGGATAGCGAGCGTCAAGGTCCGCTGATCGTCGCAGTCCTCCCGCAAGTGAAGCGTGTATCATTGCGAGGTGCGGAGAACGTGGAGGGCATTGGACTCGAAAAGAATGTTGCTCTGTCGATGCTCAAAGAATGCCTGCAGCTCGCATTTCAGCAGCGACTGGCCATTCAGAGAGAAGCCGAGGAACTGACGGGCTGGCTGTCGCGATTTCCCTATAGCTATCACGTCAGTGACTATACCTCACAGGGTTCGTCGGGTAGCCAGCGGACATGGATTGCCGGGCGGGCACGCCTGGAATGCACTTCCAATGGGAACCTTACTGGGTTCCTGGGACTGGGCATTCCCGTTGCGGAACCGCTGCAAATGCGCGTGTTTGGTAAACCTATTCGCTATCAGGAAGGAACAGTCTGGCACCTGCAGTGGCGTACGGTCGATCAAGTCGCTCAGAGCGGAACGACAAACCTCGTTGTGTCAAAGGCCGCTCTGAAAGAAGGATCCGTGCTGGTCGGAAGCTGGATGGGACGAAGCTCGTGGTTGCCCGATGAGATCCGTCCTTCGGGTGGACCATTCGTCTTGCACACACAGCCAGATCTGACCGCTCGCGAGTTGAAGAGGATCGTCGAGTCGCACCGAGATCTGTGTATCCCCAACCTGCGGGAAGTCGCGACGGAAATCGTCCCGCTCTGTGCAGAGACCGTCACCGTGTCGCGCAAATCAGCGGCGAAGCGGAAGGCCAGTCCAGGCAAGCCTCGGTAGCTTCGATTCATCATCACGACAACCTGCTTTTCGTTCATGAGAAGCAGGCGAAAAACAAACTTGTTTTTCACGCTGACAGAATCGTCAATCGTCGTAAGTGCGTGTTGCTCGCATTCACATCCTGATGGGTGTTAATGTTTCTTCATCGTTTGACTGCAGTGAACGAGATCGAGCGTGCGGCGAGTCCTTCCCGATGCAAGCTCGAATGCACGCCGTGACGTGGAACGCGGCCAACATGATGCGGGCCAGCAACAACTCACGTCGGATTGCGAAGGGCGCGGATGCCAAGGGGCTGACGGCTGGAGCTCACGTTCCGATCGTCAACTCTTCAATGGCCCGCAAGAAGTGGTCAGGCCCAGTGATTGGAGCCCAGTCGGCTCATCTTTCTTCATTCGATGTACGGTCGTTTTCTCTTTGTTCCGCTTGCGATACGCAAGCAACAGTCACGAAAGGACTGCGACAATGATCGCTGCTGCTCTTGAGGATGACTCCGTCTCACCGGTTTCAACGAGCGATGAGATTCTGCTGGGATATCAACGCGTCACGCGACGCACCATCGGGTTCTCGCCGCATGTTCAGCCTCCGTCGAAACGAGTCGACCCGACTTACTACGACGGTCCGCATCTGCTGACCTGTGCGCCCACGGGTAGCGGGAAGGGGCGATGTTGTGCGGTCCCCACACTGCTGGAATATCCGGGTCAAGTTGTTGCAATCGACATCAAAGGGGAACTGTACCAATGCACTCATCGGCGTCGTCGAGAGATGGGTCAGCAGGTGATCAAGTTGGATCCATTTCGAGTGGTCGACAAGACTACCGATGGATTCAATCCGCTCGAGATGTTTCAGCTTCCGACAACTGACTTCGATACCGATTCACAGATGGTGGCGTCGATGCTGTCGGAAGGAAACAAATTTGGTCGTGATCCATTCTGGGATACGACTGCCAGCGGGCTGCATAGCGCAGTGATTAACTATCTGGTCACACTGCAACCGCCCGAGAAGCAGAACTTCAACGAGATGAGAAGGCTGCTGTGTGGCGACGACGTGGTCTATAAGATCGCGGTGCTGATGGACACCGTGGGTGCGCAGATGCGCGAGCTGGCTCATCAGGAATTCGCGTCGTTCCTGCAACTGGCGGAACGAGAAACTCGACCGAGCGTGTTGGCGACCGCACAGTCCTACATCAAGACCTTCAACAGCGAGCGGGTCTCTGAAATGCTGGAACGGTCCAGCTTTTCGCTGCAGGACTTTGCCAACGGCAAACCGATGTCGATCTACATCATCATCCCGCCGGAACGGCTGGAGAGCCATAAGCCGCTGTTGCGGATCATCCTGGCATCGCTGTTTACAGCGGTGTTCTCGCGTCGACGGATGCCCGATCCGAGGACGTTGTTCCTGATCGACGAAGCGGGCAGCCTGGGATCATTCCCCGTGATGACCGCGGCCATGACCTTGTGTCGCGGTTTCGGAGCGAGAATCTGGACCTTCTGGCAGGACATGCAGCAGATCCAGCATTCCTATCCCACCAGTTGGAAGACGTTCATCAACAACTCGGGCGCGCTACAGCTGTTCGGGCTGAAGACCAGCCTGATGGCGAAGGAGTGGGCCGAGATCCTGGGATGTACTCCAGAAAAGTTGCTGGGCATGAAGCCTGATGAGCAATTCTTGTTGCTTCAAGATCAGGGCGAATGCATCAGTCGTCGATTGGATTATCTGACGGACCCTCGTTACGACGGTCATTACGACGACAACCAGTTCTATTCGTGATCTTCCAATTCAGTTTGTATGAGTAAGGTCGCTCTGACTCGCGAGGCAGGGCGACCTTTTTCGTTTGGCGCATCACGATTGATTCGAAGTAGCGACGGGCGGAATATATCGGTTCGCCATTTCGGCGTAGTCCTCGCGAACCGGACTGAAGACATCGAGGACTCGGGCGGGGCCGTCCACTGCGACCGCGCGATGAGGGACATTCGGCGGAATCAGGAAGAGCGAACCCGCTTCGACGATGCGAGTTTCATCGCCGATTGTCAGTTGCACGCGGCCTGAGATCAGAATCCCCCCTTGTTCATGCG
>CBIHQO010000637.1:0-4515 GCA_966211735.1 uncultured Schlesneria sp. | reverse complement strand
GTGACACAACCTCCCGGCTGAGTGACACAACCTCCCGGCTGAGTGACACAACCTCCCGGCTGAGTGACACAACCTCCCGGCTGAGTGACACAACCTCCCGGCTGAGTGACACAACCTCCCGGCTGAGTGACACAACCTCCCGGCTGAGTGACACAACCTCCCGGCTGAGTGACACAACCTCCCGGCTGAGTGACACAACCTCCCGGCTGAGTGACACAACCTCACTATACCATAATTGGCCATCCTCTTTTGTCAAAGAGGGAACGGTTGCGGACGGTTGCGCAGAGAGGTTTCAGGCGATTGGAGCCAAAGCGGTGTCGAGCCACCGCACTCCAAGGTCGCTGCTGATCGGCGATCAATTGTGAAAGAACAACCCCGCCTGGCGGGCTTCAAACGCAGGCGATTTTGCGTCGACCAAGCCTCAATCGATGAGGACTGACTGGCACATTGGTTGTCGCTCTCTTGTGCCATAAACAGGTGACTCGACCAAGCCCCTATTTCACCTATTTTGGGGATTTTCTGCCAAGTTGTTTTCCGCGGCGAGAGACGCATATTTGAAACGCAGAGGGACGAAGGGCGCAGAGAAGTGAGGAGAAGTGAGGAGAAGTGAGGAGATGAAAGTTGCGGGGCACGAGGGGAGAAGCAGAGCGGAGGATTGACCGTGACAATACGACAGGGACGGAGATGTAGAGGCAGAAGGGACCACGAATAGGATCAATTCGCGCGATTCTAGAAGGGAAGAGATGAGATCAGAAATGGCGTGGAAGGAGAGGCGGCGGCGGAGCGTGGCCTTGGGTTCGTGGCAATAGCTGCGATCAACTGCGATCGGTCCCGCGTGCGGCTTAGCTGAAACCTTAACGAGCCGCGCGACGTTCGTTTCACGGGGGACTCAAACGTCAGACCTGTTCTGGCGGTCGTGTTTGCGGTACTGTCGAAGTCGAGACGTGACGTCTCGCGTCGAACGGGTGTCTGTAGCACGATCAGATAGGGGAAGTCATGTCTCCCACAACGACATCACTCAGTACAGTCCTGGTCCTGGTTTTCTCGGTGTGGACTGTCGCGGCCGCGGATCCTGCGGTTCCCGAATCGGTGATGAAAGAGTTCAGCAAGGCGGATGGGAATCGCGACGGACGGTTGTCGCAGGACGAATTCGTGGCTGATCGTGGGCCTGCCGAGGTCGTCAAACGTGACTTTCAGCTATTCGACCTGAACGCTGATGGGGTCCTGAGCATTCAAGAATTCTGGGCGATCCCGCCGGCGGCCGCAGCGGAAGTCCGCGGTCCATTGCCAGACCCGATACAGATTCTGGTCGGCCAAGTGATGGCGGCGTTGGATAAATCGCTGGCAAACTGGCATGAGAACCCCAAAGTGGAAGTTGACTCTTACGCATTGGCTGCGGCGCTCACGCAACGGTTCAAAAAGTATGGCGTCCAGCCGAACGACAGTGAACTTGATGCTGATGGCAATGGAAAGGTGTCGCGCGACGAAGCGCGGCGATTTCTGGAGATCCAGTTTGGCATCCGGCGTCACGACGGCAAACTGCTTCGTTTCCCTACCGGCCGTGTCGTCAATTACATGCTCTACCTGTATGTCGATCAGGATAAGAACGACATGCTGGACAGAGCTGAATTCATCGAGCGATCTTACGGTGATCCCAAGGCCGTGGCAGGCGAATTTGAGAAGGTCGATGTCGACAAAAGCGGTAATCTATCCTTCGATGAATGGTGTCTGGTTCCCTGGCGCGGTGTGAACGATCCCGTCATGGAATTCCGGCAGATGGACACCAACCTGGATGCGTTCCTCGATCCCAAAGAGTTGCTGGCGGGCACTCCTGACTGGAAGCAACCGATCCGCGACAGCGTTTTCCCCGCCTTTGATTTGAATCTGGATGGCAAGCTTTCCCTGGCCGAATATCGACTGACGATGCCGGCCAATATGGTGCTGCAGTGGCAGACACCGCTCAGTGACCCCAATGGCGACGGGGTGTTATCGTTCGGTGAATTCCGATTTGATCCGATGCTCTTTCCGCTGTTGCGAGCGACCTATTTTCTGCGGCTGGATCAAAACGAGAGTGGCAGTCTGGACCCAGACGAATTTTCCTACAAGCGCAAGGTTCACGATGAGTTCTTCGTCATGAATGCCGACGGAACCGGCTGGAAGTCGCTCTTCAAGTATGCAGGACATTCGGCCTGTGGGTCACCTACGGTCTCACCCGATGGCAAACTGTTAGCGTTTGATAGCTGGGCGAACCAGCAGCAGGGAGCATCTGCTCTCTGTGTGATGAAACTCGATGGTGGCGAGCCCGAAGAGCTCACTTCAGGAATGATGCCCAGCTGGTCAAGTGACGGGAAAAAGCTTGCCTGTTCGCGATCAACACCTGTGTTTGGATCGTGGCTTGTGGATCTCACCGGTGAGAACATCGAACAGATCGGGGTTGGTTGGGGTGCTCAGTTTTCGCCAGATGGAACGAAGTTCGCGTTTACAGAGGGGACGGCGTTAAAGGTCTATGACTTCGGCAGCGAGATGACAGACATCATCCTCAATGGGTCCGAGTTTGGATTCCAACAGATTTATTGGAATATGGCATGGTCGCCCAACGGCAAACGTATCTGCTTTAAAGCCGCGAAAGCAGACGGGACGCAGCTTGTGGCCACCGTGAACACCGATGGAAACAAGTCCGATCTGACAGTTCATCACGATGGCAAAATCGCGGTGAACGCGGACTTCGCCTGGCATCCGACGGAAGATCGGGTCATCTACGCCATGTTTTGTGCAGAACGCGGATTTATACAGCTTTACGAATTCAATCCGAACAAGGTCGCCGCCCCGACATTAGTGAAAGGGCAAGACGTGGGTCGCAACAACACGGACGCCTGCTGGACCCCGGACGGCAAGCGGTTGATTGTGATCAGCGGCGACTATTGAGCTGACTGGTCAAGGAGCTGCTGTCGGGGCCAGTTCGGAGAATTTCTCGAACCACTGCAACAAGATCGCATCACGGATCTCGGTGGATTTGCGCAACTCGTGAAGGGGTTTTCCCCAATAAAAACTGATCCACCCGCAAGAAGTCGTTCCCGAGTCCTTGATGAACGTGGCGAGTTCCTCGGTCGAGCATTTTAAGGGGAATGTTTCTTCGACGATGACGGGTTTGCCAACCGAAAACCCCGCTAACGTCTCCGCGGCTTCTTTCAACTTACCTGATTCAGGGTAGAGGTGAACGCAAATAAAGTCGACATGTTCAACCACCTGATTCGGAACAAAGCCAGAGGTGAGACCGGGGCGATCGAGACTCCAATCCACGAGTCCCACGGAAATCAGGTGGCGATCATCAACCTTACGGATGGCAGCGGTGAGTTGTTTCAGCCAGGCCACGGCGATCTCGGGACGCGGCCGATCGCGCTGATCGAGTGAGATGCATTGAACGAAGTGCTTGCCACCAAAAGCTGGTCCCAGCCAATCACGCGGGTTGCGTTTTCCGCCGGGGACCACGGGTTCGTTCATCAGGTCGTAGCAGAAGATGGCGGGGCTGGTCCGGCAGGTTTCTGCGATCGATTGCCAGAAGACGGACTGGGCATCCCACCGCTGTTGTTCGGTCAGATCGTCGTACCACGCAGGCACGTCCTGTTTGTGGTAGCACCCCAATCCCGTGAGATCGAGATAGAGTCCCGTTCGTTCGGCGAGCGCCAGCAAGCGGGCCAACTGCAGGTGGGCCTCGCGATTGGGCTTGGTCGGGCTCTCCATAAATTTGCCGAATTGCAAGTGAATGCGCACGACATTCGCTTTGAGTTGCTTGATCTCCGCAAAGTGCTGTTCGACCAGCGGCCACTCCTGTTGCCAGTAGTCTTCCAGCAGCCGTCCGCGATCGTCATGGTCGTAGTTGACACCCCAGGGAACAAATCGCTTTCCCAGCGCCGTGACAAAACCTTGTTTGTCTGCGGCAACACGAATCGAGGGCAAGTCGGCGGAGGAAGCGATACTTGTCGCGATCAAGGTCCCTAGACAACAGAGGGAGAAATACGGTCGTCGATTCGGGCAATGCGATGCCGCCCCGCGACCAGAAGAGACTGCACAACAGAGGATCGCACGTCTGAACTTGAACATTGGTGTCCCCTAATCCGCGCTGCTGGTGTGGCCGTGGACTCGGCTCGATGATAATTGCCATCGATTGCCAACGGCGCGCGGAGCGATGCTCACACGGTTAAACGACATCGACCACGACCGCTCAGGTAAAGCATACCGCACCCTACCATTGAAGACCCGCGACGGGCCTGTTCTATTCATCATCGAATTCCAGATTGTCTTCGATCTGTCTCTGCGATGTGGCGGCGAGTTCATGACCAGTTATTGCCATACGTTTGGCGCACGCACGTTCGTATTTGACGACATGGCCACAGTGTTGGCGAAAGCCAGTCCTCGTCGTTCGGGTGATGAACTGGCGGGGCTCGCGGCAACTTGTGACGAAGAACGGATGGCCGCGCGGTTTGTGCTGGCCGATGTTCCTTTGCAAACGTTCTT
>CBIHQO010000636.1:0-4522 GCA_966211735.1 uncultured Schlesneria sp. | reverse complement strand
GGCGGCTCTCGAATCCGTCCTGCTTAGGCGATCTATTCGTCAATGGACGTTGCAAGTGTTGATTCCTGAGGCTCAAAAAGCGAACGTCGCTCTCGATCGGTTTGCCGCAGTGGTCGACGAAATTCCAAGTAGCAAACGCGGATTGACGGAAGACCTGTGGCCCATGAAAGACCAACTCGAGAACATCCGCGAGACATGGATGGCGAAATCGGACCTATAGCGGACGGCGACTCCAGAGAGGCCGTTGATGTTGGAATCATTCCGGAATCACATCGGTCCGACACACCGACGCCTAGTGCGCGTCGCGTTGAAACATGGGTTAGACTAAGCGGTTTTCTGCTCGCGGGACGCCACCGTTCAGTGGGATGCGTTCTAATCGACGAGAGTGTGCAAGCAGCTCGATCGATCCGACCGATTTGCCGAAGAACCGCGAGCGAATAGCGTCATACTGATGTCGTTGCGTCGGACCGACGAGGTTTGCCTACAGGGATTGCACAATCTCACGCGAGCAGATCTCAACGACGTTCAACAATCCAGATGTTGCGGTAGAGCACGCGGCGTCCGAAGGCTTCAAACCAAATGGGGCCATCGGGAGTCTCTGGTCCCTTGAAGCCGTGCGGCGTCGGGCCATTGACTTCCAGCTTGTCGACCGTCTGATGACCATTCAACTTCGCTGAGATCACTGCCTTCGATGTCTTCTTTCCTTCGCTGTCGAATCGAGGTGCCTTGAAGTCGATGTCGAGTGTCTGCCAAACCAGCGGCGGCAGGCACGAATTCGGGACGTTGGTCGGGTAGGTAAAAACACTTCCACAGACGCGCGGCGCGTTGTTGTTCTTCGCCACTGGAAACATCGACGACGTGTACTTCTCATCGAGCAACTTGCCGCGATGCGGACTGGTCGCGCCAGACAGATCAAAGTCGAAGCCAAAGCTATCGCCGATCGCGACTTCGTAGCGTGAGAGCATGTAGATACCAGCATCGGCTCGGCGCCAGGGAATGTTCTGCGGCTCCCACCCGGTCATGAACTCCACGTGCAACTGGTAGTCGTGGAACTTCCGTTTCGTGACGGCCCCAGCGAGCATGTGGCCATCAAACATCGTCGGCGCGGTCATTCCTTCGATATCCTTGCGTTCCTCGAACGCGTCCATGTTGGGAGTCGGACCACCGAAGAGCACGATCGCTCCCGCAGGAGGCTGCTGACCGAGCGTCGTGCTCTTGCGTTCCACTCGCTTCAACAGAGTCTGTCGCGCACCACGCTTCAGCATCAGGCCGTTCTCATCCAGAACCGAGCTGACACCCTCATCCGTCAGCGAACGAAATTCCGCTCGCCCTTCCGACAACGGAGTGCTCTCCAACAGTCCATAACGCCCTCCATCCCAACCATCCCCCGGCAATCCGCCTTCGAGGACCAGAGCATGAAACGACTTCTCGCCGCGCGTCACGACCTGCACACCGACCGACTTCTCGCCGTCCTTGCCGACGTATTCCCCCTGCAACTTCAACTCGACTCCGATTGCCTGGACATCGAACAGCTTTCGCGTCGCCGCCTCAGTCGCGGAGTCCAACGTCTGCGCCGGAGCCACTGCAGGCCAGGCGATCACCAAGCACAGCGCCAAACTTGTGACGAACTTTGTCATCGTGTTTCATTTCCTTTTAGTGCGGTTCGCACTTACGTATCGCGTCGAAACATGGGTTAAACGAAGCGGGTTTCTGCTCGCGGGACGCCACAGTGACGTGGGATGCGCTCTAGTAGTGTTGAAGTGCCAGCGTTCATGCCAAGATCTCCTGCACCACCGAGTCGTGAATGCCAGTCAGGCGGAAGTCGCGACCGACTTGGTTCAATGTGAGCTGTGTAATGGTCGCTGCCGAGCAGGTGCAGCAGGATACCAACTGTCGCACCATGCTGGAAAGTACGAGGCGAAGGCAACTGCGGTTCGGGTGACTTCGGTCCGCCACACCGACGCGTTCACTCTGGTCTTTCTTGGTCGAGATGAGCTTGTGGTTGCGAGTCGCGGTGCGATTTAGACCGTGTCACCACCTTCGACGATCTTTTCGACGATGTATCGGGGGCGGCGGCGGGTCTCTTCGAGGTTACGCCACAGGTATTCGCCGAGCACGCCGATCATCATCATCTGCACACCCGAGACGATCAGGATGACGACCATCAATGACGACCAGCCTTCGACTCGGAATTGAAATATCAACTTGCCGATGACGATTCCAATCGCGTACAGCAACCCGAAAAAGCTGAGGAGAATTCCCAGCAGAGAACAGGCTCGCACGGGCGTATAAGAAAACGCGACAAACCCATCGATGAAGTACTTGATCTTCTTGAACAACGTCCACATGGACGTGCCGTATTTGGCATCACGGTTTCGTCGTCGGTAGTAGACAACTTCCGGTTCAAAGCCAAGCCAGAGGATGAGCCCCATCAGATAGACGTTGCTCTCTTGAATCGAATTGATCAGGTTGACGGCCTGGCGATCCAACAGGAAAAAATCGAAGCCCTCCCTGGGCATGGTCTTGATCGCGAACCGGCGGAATAACGCATAGAACGTGTTGGCCAGCAGGCTCGTCAGAAACGAGTCATCACGTCCTTTACGTGCTGCCAACACGATCTTGGTACCACGTCTCCATGCGACCAGCATCTCATCGATCAGTTCTGGCGGGTCTTGCAGATCGGCAGCGATGCAGGCCACCGCATCGCCTTTTGCGTGGCCCAGTCCAGCGGCCAGAGCGGCATTCGACCCGAAATTCCTGGAGAGCTTGATCACTCGCATCCGAGGTTCGCGACGTCCCAGATCGCACAGGACTTCATACGAAGCATCGCGAGACCCATCGTCGACGAAGACGAATTCGAAGTCTTCCAGCGGATTTCGGGAGGCAAGGCTCTGAAACTGCGTCAGCAAATCGGGCAGGCTGGTCGCATTGTGGTAGACGGGGACAACGATCGAAACAGTCCGTCGTTGAGTAAATTCGTCAGTCATGGATTAGGCTCACTGGCCAGTTTGCGTTTCGCATCAAGAACTGGGGACAAACTTCGCGACGACTCTGCTCTTGGCGGTTCCAAATTCCCCAAGGGGCCGGAGCTTGTTTCAGGTGTTTGATTCTTCTGGATTTCAAATACGATCAGGCCCCCATGATGGCGAAGGAATGGCAGGAGGCCGGCACACCGGTCTGACAGTCCCATCAGCAGATCCGACAGAGTATGTCCCAGCAGATTAAACAAATGCGGCGGCAGGAAGACGATCGAACGGGCCGACAATTTTGCGTCACGTTCGGCCGTCCATGATCGCAGCATTTGTCGAGAAATCAGTGGCTCGGCACCGGCTTCTTCAGTCCAGAGCGGCTTCAGCTTCATCATCAGATCGAACAGGCCGCGAAAGATCGATTGGTTATTCTCCGACCCGAAAAAGATTCCGCCGGGCTTGAGGATGTCGATGATTCGGACGGTGCTCAGACCAGGATCAGGTAAGTGATGCAGGACTCCATATGTCATCGCATAGTCGAAGGTGTTGTCCGCAAAGGGGAGCATGTTGCCATCGCCGACCAGAAACGTCGTCGATGCCTGAGTGCCTTCGGCACGCGAACGTTCGATAGCTTGCCGCACCAGTTTTTTGGAGATGTCAAATCCGACCACGGTCATCTGCTGGAAGCCGACCCAGGAATAGGAGGCTCGACCATTCGCACAGCCGACATCAAGTAACCAGGTTCCTGGCGAGACTTGAGCTTTCCAACGCTTGAAGGTCAGGCGATCCGCGGCCGTCCAAAAGGGTGTCAGGGCGTAGTCGTGATAGGTCTGCTCCTGGTTGTCGGCGTACCAATCGAAATGCTCACGTTGTTTGAGTTGCGCCCCGACTGCGGCGTCTGCTTCAGTTGAACTCAACGCAAAAGAAACACCTAATTCATTCATCGGTCCGCGAAACCGCTCGCTGAATCGACGGCATTCCTCAGGATTCAAGAGCGATGGTGAAACCAATTCCAGCAGATCGTCTTCGATTGGATAGATGGCACTGCATCGAGGACACCGGACAATCCCGTTTCGGATATGTCCCTCGTCTCCGTCATCAAACGCATGTGCCGACAATTTTGCGTCGGCCTGCCCGCACGTCGGACAGATCAGTTTTGGAACGAGGCTTTTCAGCACGGTGTCGACTCAAGACTACTCGGATTTGGCAACAATCAAGCGTGACACGCTTCACGCTTCGGTCTTTCGAGATCGTCAGAAATGCCAACGTTACCCTGTGTGGATCGTGGACGAAAGCAAACAACGTAAATAGCAGCGGCAGAAATCAAAACAATAGTCCCCTGCAGCAGATACATCTCGTCGCTCATATAGGGGCCGAAGCTCATCATAAAGCGCTGGTCCGGCCAGGCGAAAGCGTTGCCGACCATTGGGCCGACATTAATCGTCAACCAGCACTTGCTGAAGAAGAGGCTCAATACGGCTAGAAAGCCATATTGTCGGATCGTCCAACGCCGTGCCTCCGTTGCCTTCACCACAAATGCCACGAATGCCGGC
>CBIHQO010000635.1:0-4527 GCA_966211735.1 uncultured Schlesneria sp. | reverse complement strand
GGCATGTCCGGTGATTCAATTACTATGGGTGGAAACTGGGCGGGAGTCTCGGCTCCCGGTTGCTACGATGCCAATTACAACTGGTATGCTGCATTGGGTTATATTCAAAGTACATACGGAGAGATCAACGGTTCAGCGACTCGTTTTGACAACCGCCAACCGGACAGTTTTCATACAGGTGGTGTTCATGTACTCCTGGCAGATGGAAGTGTGCGGTTTGTGAGTCAGAACATTAATTTGGCAACGGCATGTGCGCTTGTTTTGAAGGCAGACGGTGCCCAAACAGGCGAGTGGTGATTCTGAATTTCATACCACCTGAGCGGCAAGACGGAATTGCGTTGCCGCGCGACGGTCGTCCTTTTTCCAGGGGAGGTCTGCGGACATGCTCGGTACTCGTGTTTTGCTCACTTCAAGCATCATGCTGCTCATGTTGATCGTCGGCTGCGGTGGTGCAGGTGTCGCCGATCCAAAACTCGTTCCCGTGCAGGGGAAGGTGACGCTGGATGGACAACCGTTGCCGAATGCCATTGTCACGTTCATTCCTGACAAGGGTCCTCCCTCGGGTGCGATCACGGATGCCGAGGGAAAATATGAGATGCGATTCAAATCAGGTGCCCATGGTGCCGTGGTTGGTACGCATTCTGTGACAATTTCGACCGATATGGATGGGACAGGTGCTGCGGGGGCCGAGAAGGTTCATGCCCGATACAACAAAGAGACGAATTTAATGGCCGAAGTGAAACCCGGACCGAACACACACAATTTCGATGTGATGTCGCAATAACGAAGAACTGGCCGGGACCTTTGGGTCAGTCAACGTAGACAAACTCATTGGCGTTCAGCAGCATCCGGCAAAGTTGGGTCAGCCCGCGAGATTGCGCCAGTTGCACGGCCGCTTCCCGTTCCTGATCGGTCGGTCCGCGTCCGAAAGCGAATTGAAAGGCGCGAGTGACGGTGATCTGGAGATTATCGCGGGCGTCGGCCTTGATTCTATGGGCGAAGTATTCACTTTGCCGCAGCATGAAATCATTGTTCAGCAATGCCAGCGATTGCAGCGCGGTCGTCGTTGTGTTGCGAACCGGGACCAGATTCGCGGCACTCGGACAATCCAGCGTCGTGAGAAACTGATGGCTTGTCGTCCGCACCGCGAATCGATAGACACTGCGACGCCAAAGATCCGGTGAATCCGGCGTGATATACCGATAAACCGGAGCGTACTCTTCCTGATATTCGAAGTCGCGATACCCCGGGCCGAACATCGCCGGATTCAGCTTGCCGCTTACCAACAGGGTTGCATCGCGCACCGATTCAGCGTCCAGCCGGCGAGCATTCATCCGCCACAACAGTCGATTGCCGGCATCACTTTGAGCTGCTCGAATGGCGGAATCAGGTGACGTTTCGCGTACAGCAGATTGTTGTCGATAGGTTGCACTCGTACAGATTAACCGATGCATCGACTTCAGCGACCACTGTTGGGTAAGCAGTTCGTCGGCCAACCAGTCCAGCAATTCGGGATGTGATGGGAGACTCCCGCCGACTCCGAAGTCACTGGGGGTTTCAACGATCCCCATTCCGAAGTGATGGTGCCACAGCCGGTTGACGATGACTCGGCGGGTGAGCGGGTTTGCTTCAGACGTAACCCAATCTGCAAAGGCTTGACGGCGCTCCGCGTCTGTCGATTGCGCAGATCCTAATTCGGGCTTTAGCCCACTAACGCATGCCAACGCTGCTGGGACCACCAGGTCACCGACCTGTTCGGGGTCGCCGCGTTTCAGGATGTTTATGGCAGGGGGAACCTCGGCCACGGCTGCATAGACTCTTTGCGGCGACGGCATGCGTCCAAGCTCATTCTGAACGTCGACGCGTCGTTGTTGAAGTCGAACGACCTCGTGCTTCTCGAGGTCAGATAGTGACGGTGGCTGGATTGGCACTAACCGTGGATCACCGAAGCAGATTTGATCATGACCGATTCCGTTGCCGCCGTCAGTCGACATCAGAGTGAGAAATCGAGCACTCTCCGGGAGCATCACTTCGATCGCAGCACTGCCGTCATCGCGTCCGATATTGACGCGATCCGCTTTCAGATCGCCGTCGACATACACGTAGATACTGGCTCCGCTGCGAGGCGTCTGACCAAAGTATCCTGCGGCCGCGATGAATTTCATTTCTGGCGGCGCGCCAGCATCACGTAAAGCAGCGAGATCGAATGTGATCGCCGCGTTGGCGTGCAGCGATAACAGAGTGTGATCACCGCTCGCATAGTCGACGCCGTCGAGCTTGGTCGAAAAGAACGAGTTGATCGGACCGAGCCGAATCGCATCCCAGGTCTGTCCGGACGTGCGCGGCAGGTTCATCAACCTAAGACCAGTGGATGTGATCTGCGTTCCTTCAGGACTTAGATTGGGGATCACGACTCCATCAATGAACTTGACGCTGGACTTGGCGAAGACATTCGGTTTTGCCCCTGCAAGCAATCCGCGTTTGGGTGGCTGAGAGTTTCCCGTGACGGGGTCAATTCCCTGTCCCACTGTGCCGGTCCCAAGTCCGTCGCCTCCGCCGACGATATCCGCCAAGTCACGACCTTGGCCGTTCAATCGAGCCAGGGAATTACGAATCTGCTGCAGTTCCGAATTGAGTCGCTGGCGTTGCTCGGCCAATTCCTTGACTTCGCTGGGGCTGACATCTCGATCGGCGCGTTTGACTCCCGCAAATACGGCCCACAGGCTGTAATATTCTCGTTGAGAAATCGGATCGAGTTTGTGGTCGTGGCAGCGCGCGCAGTTGATGGTGACGCCGCACGCGGCTGTCATCACTTGAGTTACCATATCATCCAGATCATCAGCGCGAGCCAATCGTTTTAACACGGGGCTCGGCGTTTCGACCTGTCCCACAAAGTCCCAGGGGCCGGCCGCAAGAAAACCGGTCGCAATGACGGCATCGGGATCATTCGGCCGCAGCACATCGCCAGCGAGTTGATCGCGAAGAAATTCGTCGTAGCGTTTGTCGGCGTTGAGCGCTCGAATGACCCAGTCACGATAGGGCCAGGCGTTGTCGCGTCGCTGATCGCGTTCGAATCCATGGGTGTCGGCATAGTGAGCGATATCCAGCCAGTGTCGGGCCCAACGCTCGCCATAATTCGGTGAATCGAGAAATCGATCGACCAGTTCCTCATAGGCATTCGGCTTGCGACTGTTGACGAAATCTTCAATCTGGTTCGGCGTCGGGGGCAGCCCAAGCAGATCGAACGAGAGTCGGCGGATCAGCGTCCTGCGGTCCGCTTCGGCAGAGGGTTGGAGATCGTGCGCCTCCAATTTCGCGAGAACAAACCGATCAATAGGATTGCGCACCCACTGCGATTGTTTTACCTCTGGAACAGTTGGCCTTTGAACTGACTGGTAAGACCACCATAGGCGAGCATCAGTTTGCCGCTCGTGCAGTGTCACCCCGTCGGGCCAGACCGCTCCATTTTTAATCCAATTGCGCAGACGATCAACTTCCGCCTTTGTGAGCGGGGTTCCTTCAGCAGGCATCTGAGGCTTGATGCCGGCCACCATTTCGATCAGCAGACTTTCGTCAGGTTTCCCTGGCACGATGACTGGCCCGCTATCGCCGCCCGTTGAGGTGCTCCTATGCGAAGAGAACGACAAACCTCCGCGAGCCTTTTCCGTCGAGTGACAGCGGACACAACGTTGCTCCAAGATTGGTGCGACGGAATCAGCAAATCGATCCGGTTCAGCGCCGATGGCTGCGGTCGCACACCCGAAGATGAACAGCAGCGAACTGAACAGCCTGACATCGACAATTTGCATTAAGTTGCTTTCGGCTGGTGATCCCTGTTTGGCTTGGATTCTACGACTTGTCCCCGTATGGGCAGTCACTCAGCATTTGCAGCATTCGCTCGCCGCGCGGGACATTGAGTTGATCTCCTTCGGGCGCTCGTCCCAACTGAGTCAGCAAATGTTCGGCTTGCTCAAACGGGCAATACTTTTCCCATTTCGCGACCAGTTTCTGAAAGTCAGGATCGCGAAGGGCGTCGGCCATCGTGGCGTACCGTTTCAATTGATGAGCCGAATTGGTCGCAACAATGAGCGAGCGGCATCGGTCTGCCACTTCCAGCCAACCAGCTTGGCACGCTTCGACTCCCGCCAGCAGTAGAAACCGATCCCGCGTCGGTGCCTGTTGTTTTTCGTCAGAAATTACTGCCAGTTGAACATAGGCGCACATGGCAATTTCATGGTCGTGCATGGCGGTAAGGGTCTGAATTGAGAGGGACTTAGAACGGAATCCGCAAGCCGTCATACGACAGTTCCACTCCCTTCGGTAACCGCGCGTTTGTTTCGCAGTACTCCAGGTTGTGGGAGACGTGAGTCAGATAAGATCGCCTCGGTTTCACTCGCTCAATTGCGGCCAGCGCTTGTGGGATGCCGAAGTGGGTGGCGTGAGGCTCGTCTCGTAGTGCGTCTATCACCAAGACGTCCAGACCTTCTAGCAGCGGCCAACTTTCGTCCGGAATAAAGCTGACATCCG
>CBIHQO010000634.1:0-4528 GCA_966211735.1 uncultured Schlesneria sp. | reverse complement strand
AGCACCGGGGTAGACGATTTTCTCAAACGGCGGGCCGACACCAACCATCTCTGCCTTGGTGTATCCGAAGATCCGCTCAGCAGCCGAGTTCCAGTCAATGATTCGAAAGTTCGCATCAGTTAAAAGACAACCCAGAGGCATGCGATCCATTTGCAACTGCAACCGCGTCAGCAGATGGTCACGTTCAGCTTCAGCCCGCTTGCGTTCAGTGATATCGCGCGAGATTCCGATCAAGCCGACGATATTTCCTTGATTGTCCCGGTAGGGTGCCTTCGTCGCCAGGAAGACCCGCTTGATACCAGCCGCCGTCAGTTCTTCTTCCTTCGTTTCCATGATTCCGCTTGCCATCACCTCCTGGTCGCGTTGCATGACGACAAGCGAACTCTCTGGTGAAAACAATTGCGTATCGTCACGGCCCAAGACCTCCTCGACAGGTCGTCCGACGAAGCGAGCAGCAGCGGGATTGAATAGCAAGTATCGGCCTGATCGGTCTTTGATGAAGACTGCGTCTGGTGTCCACTCGGCGATCGCCCGTAGCAGATCAGTGGAGTGCTGCATTTCGGCTTCGGCTCGTTTACGCTTAGTGATGTCCACCAGCATTCCCAGCACTGCGGGACGCCCGTCCAGTTCGATGCGATTGCTGTGAATTTCCACGTCAATCAAACCGCCGTCTTTTCGCTGTCCTTTGAAGGTGTATTGTGCCCGGGGTAATTCGCCCGTAAGTCTCCGTCGCACCTGCTCAATGACCATGGGGCGATCCTCTGGAGCGACCGCAAGAGACCACGAGTCAAGGTTTCGCAACTCCTCTTCCGTATAACCAAACATTTCGGCAACGCGTGAATTCGTGAAGACGTATTTGTCGTCCTGCAGAATCTGGATACCGGCGAGTGAGTTTTCGACAAGTTGCCGAAACAGCGTCTCAGCAGAGTGACGTGCTGCTTCCGATCGTTTTGCTGTCTCGCGAAGTTGAAACTGCTCGATCGCGTTGTGAACGGCCGATCCTAGTCGGCCCAGGCGATCTTTCAGCAGATAATCAGTCGCTCCTTTTTTCATCGCTTCGACAGCGACTTCTTCGCCTATGCTGCCAGAAACGATGATGAAGGGAATCTCGAATCCGGATCTGCGCGTGATCTCGAGAGCCCTCATGGCATCGAAAGTCGGAAGCGAGTAATCGGAGAGGATGATGTCCAGAGAGGGTCGCACTTGCGCTAGAAAGTCTTCTTCCGTATCGACTCGCGTCCACGTTGGATCAAATCCGCCGCGACGAAGCTCATACAGAACCAACTCGACATCTGTCTGTCTGTCCTCCAGAATCAGCACTTGGAGCGGTGTGGCCAAAATCGCGACCTCCGACATATCAGATTGTTTGCTGGCGAGATGCCGCGATTTGTGGTGAGGTTGGATTATTGCGGGCGCTGATTCAGCAGAAGCCAATACATGCCGACTTCCCGGACAGCTTTAGTGAACTGATCAAAGTCGACGGGCTTTACAATGTAGCTGTTCACCCCGAGTTGGTAGCATTTCTGAATGTCCGGCTCTTCACGCGATGATGTCAGTACGACCACGGGAATCTGTCGCGTCCGCTCATCAGCTTTGAGACGATGAAGGACCTCTATTCCGTCGACATACGGCAGCTTCAGGTCGAGCAGGATGACTTTTGGATGGCAGGGGCATTTGTCATATCGATCGGTGCCAAAGATCAGTTCCAGAGCTTCCGCCCCGTCACGAACGACGCGAACATGGTTGGCGAGGTTGTTTGATTTGAATGCATGCAACGCGAGCTTGACGTCGTTGGGGTTGTCTTCCACCAGCAGGATTTCGACAGCAGTGTCGGTCATGAGGATGTTCCTTGTTCTGGCAGAGTAAAGTAAAATGCCGCTCCGCGATTGAGGTCGCCTTCCGCCCGGACGCGTCCACCATGACGATGAATGACACGTTGCACAATCGCCAAGCCAACGCCGGTCCCTTCGTACTCTTCCGAGCGATGGAGCCGCTGGAAGACGCCAAACAGCTTATGCACGTATCGCATGTCGAATCCAACGCCGTTGTCTTTGATAAAATACGTCTGCTCACCAGATTCGGGTAATGACTCGCACCCGATTTCAATCGCAGCAGCTTCTCTCTTGGACGAATACTTGATCGCATTGGAGAGTAAGTTCAACCAGACCTGTTTCAACAATGCAGGATCGGCCCAACAGTCGGGCAAGTCGCCAATTCGGATGTCGATGTTTCGACCTTCGATCTGGCTATGCAGTTCTTCCAGGCAGCGATTCACAAGATCGACTGGATGAATCGGAAGCCGTCGGAGCGGTTGTCTGCTCAACCGCGAAAAAGTCAAAAGGTCGTCCACCAGTTGGCCCATAATTCTGGTGTTTGTGCGAATGTCCTGGAGGTACTCCCTCGCCTCCGGGGGCATATCCGCTGAATAATCCGCGAGGACAATTCGGGAGAAGCCGTCGATGGCACGCAGTGGGGCGCGCAAGTCGTGGGATACCGAGTACGAAAATGCCTCGAGTTCCTTATTAGCGGCTTCCAGTTCTGAGGTCCGCTCGCGTACACGTTGCTCAAGTTCGTCGTTCAGCTTGCGGATTCGAAGTTCAGATTCCCGGCGTTCGGTCACATCGATCCCAATCCCGATCCATTCCAGCACCAGGCCATTCTGGTCGAGGATTGGAAACCCGCGGGAGTGGATTGCTCGCCACTGCTGATCGGATCGCTTCATCCGAAACTCACACTCGTAGCATCGACCACTCGTCGTGGCAGCTTCCCAAGCCGCCTCGGCCTTGCTTCGATCATCCGGGTGAACTGCACGTAGCCAACCTGATCCCTTGAGTTGTTCACCGGCCAGCCCGGTAAATTCCTCAAGAGGCGGGGTGACCTGAAGTTGGCTGCCGCGGGCATTCGACATCCAGACCATCTGCGCTGTAGCAGTGACCAGGCTGCGGTAGCGTTGCTCGCTGTGTCGTAGTGCCTCTTCCGCCAACTGCCGATCGGTCACATCCTGCCAAGTGCCTAGTACTCCAATTACGGCTCCGTGCGAGTCACGTAACGGCACTTTGATTGTCTCGATCCAAATCGTTCGGCCGTCATATCGGTCAAGTGGCTCGACGATGGCGAATTGCGGTTGCCCGGTTTCGATCACTTGCCGATCCGTCTTCACAAAATTTTCGGCCTGCTGGCGCGTGATCGATGGGAACTCGAAGTCGGATTTGCCAATCAGGTCTTGGGGACTACTTAATCCAAGCGCCTGACAAATCACACGATTGCAACCGAGGTAAACGGAATTGCGATCTTTCCAGAACACACCCTGTGGAATGTTGTTCAAGACTAGCTTCAGGATCGTGTCTGAGTCGCTCATGGTTGCTGCGTGCCTCCGAAGACAAGCGTCAGAGATCACTAAAGTCGGGGATGCCGCAGTTAATCCGGGTGTCGCCAGTATGACTGCGGAATGGACAAAACTGAACTGTGAAATCGAAAGGAAGGCTGTCTGACTAGGGATACAAGATCTGCCCTTGATTTCAAAGCGATGTGAGCAATATTCAGGCTGTTTCAGCTAAGGACATTCAACCGGTGCAAGTTCAGGGCCGGCAGCGTTGGCCTGATACCTGTAGGAACAAGGTCGGAGCGGGGAAACGGGTGAAGCCCGTTGCGATTGGTGTCTTTCGACTTTGCATGTGAAACCCCGCACGTACCTTTTGGTGACCGCTCCGCGTCGTAATGATTTCAGAACGAAATTCGGTTGAACGCCGCCCCTGCTGGCAGACGTCGGTATCACTAGACGTTAGAGTGCCAGCAGCTTCTCAATCTCCTCATTACCACAGGAAGCTTCATGTTTACCGACGAAACGCAAACATTGGTATTGGGACGCAGGGCCTTTCTGCGGCAGGGAGCTTTGATTCTCGCGACGACCGCTTCCTGTACAAAAAGTCTATTCGCCCAGGAATTCAATCCAAAGCTACGGATCGGTGTCGTCACGGATTTACACTTCGCCGATAAGCCCGCAGCAGGAAAGCGGTACTACCGGGAATCGATTGGCAAGCTTGCTGCTGCGGGAGCGGAGTTTCAGAAGAACAAAGTCGATCTCGTCGTGGAACTGGGTGATTTCGTCGACGCCGCTGATAGCCCTGCAATCGAACAGGGTTATTTGAAGTCCATCAATCGAGAATTTGTCGAGATCAGCAAAGATCGCCACTACGTCTTGGGAAATCACTGCGTCGACACTTTGACAAAGGACGAATTTCTGGGTGGCGTCGAGCAGCAGCAATCGTACTATTCATTCGATCGAGCCGGGTTCCATTTCGTTGTTCTCGATGCCTGTTTTCGAAAGGATGGCCAACCGTATGGGCGAAAAAACTCCAAATGGAATGATGCCAATATTCCACCAGCGGAACTCGAGTGGCTGCAAAGTGATTTGAAGCAGGCGACAGGCAACGTGATTGTCTTGGCGCATCAACGGCTGGATGTGAGTAACGACTACGGCGTCAAGAACTGCGAAGCAGTTCGAAAGATCCTGGAAGCGTCGGGACGA
>CBIHQO010000633.1:0-4532 GCA_966211735.1 uncultured Schlesneria sp. | reverse complement strand
GTGACGAGTGGCGCGGTTATCAGCGCGCATCATTCAAGCTCCAAGCCGATCGGCTGAAGCGTCGCGAAGCGAGCATGAAAGAGAACCCTGCTCACGAGGCCAAGGTGGTCGATGCGAATGAGCGGCTTAAGGCTGCTGATGAGCACCTTAAGACCGTGGCAAAAGAGGAGCACGTTCGCGAAGAGGCGGTTCGAGTCGCACGTGACAACGAGGCGAATCATCTGCGTGCGCTGAAGTTGGAGCGGGCCAAGCGAGACGTTGCGCGAGCCAACTATAATCTCGGCATTCGTGACAGTTTGGCACCGCGTGAGCTGGAGGTGCTCGAAGGGAAATACAAAGAGATCTCGGATCGCGTGGATGCGATGGAGATTAAATTTGCCGAATTGAAAATGGCGACTGTGGACGCGAAGGCGTATCTGTCGGAGATGACTGGCCAGCGCGATCAGGCCGAGAAGGATCTCAAGGCGGAAAATGCGAATATCGTCCTCATTCACGCTGCTCGTGAGAAGATCGATCCCGATGAGGGGACGCTGCAGTATTACAAACGCAAGCTGATGCTGGTGCCGATCGTCGAAGGCTTTAACTCACCAGAGCGAATTACTCAGGATTGGATGCCAGGTCTGCAGTTCACGCTGGGTGGGATGACGAATGTGGCCCGTTTCGATCGTTGCCGCACCTGTCACTCGTCGATTGATATTGTTGACGACACGGTGAAGACCTCGGTCGCGGGAGCATTTCCGCACGGGGCTGAAACGAAAGATGGGAAGTTCAAGCATCCATTTGCGTCGCACCCGAATCTTGGTTTGTATTTAAGTGCGACCAGCCCGCATCCGCTGCCGAAATTTGGTTGCACTGTCTGCCACGAAGGACAGGGGTCAGGCACGTCGTTCCAGAACGCATCGCACACGCCGAATGATCCCGCCGAGATGGAGAAATGGGCTCACGATCACAAGTGGTTCGACAACCACTACTGGGAACGACCAATGAGTCCCAAGCGGTTCGAGCAATCGAACTGCATCAAGTGCCATATCAACGTCGTCGAATTGGGCGTGAACGAGAAGTTCGGTGCGACCGCTCCGAAGGTTGTTCGCGGTCACAATCTGATCCAGAAGTATGGCTGCTTCGGCTGCCATGAGATCTCCGGCTACGATGGTCCGAAGATCATCGGGCCAGACTTGCGACTGGAGCCATCAACTGCTGAAGAAGCTGCTGAGATCGCGAAAGATCCGAACCAGGTCGCTGGTAAAATGCGAAAGGTTGGTCCTTCGCTGCGACACTTGGCATCGAAGGCAGATGCAGGTTTCGTATCGCACTGGACCGAAGAGCCGAAGCGATTCAGGCCTACAACTCGGATGCCTCAGTTCTTCAAGCTCGATAACCAGTCTGATCATCTCGCGGGGCAATACAATCCCGTCGAAATCGCGGCGATGACGCATTACCTGCTGAAGAAGTCCGAGACGCTCGACACGATGTCGCCAGCCAAAGACTACAAGCCGAATGCCGAGCGTGGACGCGAGTTCTTTGCGACCAAGGGTTGCGTTGTCTGCCACACGCACCAGGATGTCGTAGCTATCAATGCTGATTTCGGGCCGGAGCTGTCCAAGGTTCATGCCAAGGTCAAGGCGGGCCAGAGCGGCTTTGACTGGTTGTACACTTGGATTCGTGAACCAGAACGTCATCACCCACGAACGAAGATGCCGCATCTGTTCCTGGATGCTGAAGGCAGTGGTGACAACTTGGTTGACCCGGCTGCGGATATTGCCGCATTCCTGTTGAAGTTGGACGGATCTCCCGCGGACTTCAAGCCGACGGCTCAGTTCACGACGCTCGACGCTCCCGATGACGTGTTGGATCATCTGGTCAGTTACTTCCTGATGAAGGTGCTGACAGAGACACAGGTCAAGGCGCTGATGGAATCCGGTCAGTACCCGATTGCTGCGGACAAGATCAAGGGCGACGAAATCGAGTTGGCTGGGGAGCCTGTCGGTTCAAATCCGGCTGAATTCCGCAATCGCAAGCTGAACTATCTCGGCCGCAAGTCGATTACGCGATACGGTTGCTATTGCTGCCATGATATTCCCAATTTCGAAAAGGCCCGCCCGATCGGGACGGCTCTGCAGGATTGGGGTAAGAAGGATCGTTCGCGCCTGGCATTCGAACACATTCACGAGTATCTGCATCATCACGGCCAGGCAGCTCTCGGTATCAGCATCGAAGAGATTGATGCGGCTGTGGCTACGCGATTGAAGCTGGAAACGGCGGCAGGTGTCCGTGTATCGAAGGCGGGCAAGACCGCATTCAAGTATGACGACGTCGTCCTCGCCCTGGATGGTGTTCCAGTTAATGATGCTGCTGACTACGAAGCCCAATTGGCTCGGACTGTGGTCGGTTCCAAAGTGGCCGCAACGGTCTGGCGAGACGGCAAAGAACTGGCCGAGCCAGTTCAAGTGACAGCAGATTCATCGATGCAAGATCGCGTTGAATCCGCGATCGGCCGCGCCGAACGAAAAGAATTTGATACGCCGGAACAGAAAGATCGTGAGCTGTCAGCGGCGTTCTATTATGAAAGCCTGACGCATCATGGTCGTCCCGGCTTCCTGTGGCAGAAGCTTCGTCAACCACGTAGCTACGATTACAAGATGATCGAGACCAAGCCGTACGATGATCGTCTGCGAATGCCGAAGTTCCCGTTCTCGGAAGATGATATTGATGCGATTGCGACGTTCGTCGTCGGGTTGGTCGCTGAGCCTCCATCACCGGAATACATGTACAATCCAACGGGGCCAGCCGGAGCCAGGATTCGTGGCGAAAAGCTGATCGAACAGTACAACTGTTCGGGCTGTCATATGCTTGAGTTGCCGAAGATCCGATATGGGGCGGATGTTGATCAGATTACTGCGTCCGATCAATCGGTCGAGTATCCAGACGCAATTGCTCTGTTGAACAAGCTGCGGCCGAAGCAGAACGGGTTGACGGGCGAAGCCAAGACTGTCAAAACGGAGGACGGCCTGAAGAAGTTGCCGATTATTCAGTTCCATGGGATGGTAGCGGCGACTCCAGATCCTGCGGATGACCCGGCAGATCAGGAATACGTTGTTGAGTCGTGGGATAACCTGTCGGTCGCAGGTAAGGATCTGCTGCCCACCTATAAGTTCATCTTCCCGGCTGCCAATCTGGATCGCATCATTCCGGCTCAGGGCGGTGCCTACGCTGAGTGGCTGGTGAAGCGTTTGGTGGATAACAAGACGGCGAAGGAACCTGCGTTGGCATGGCAGATGTCTCCGCCACCGCTCTATAAGGAAGGGACCAAGGTTCAGACGCCATGGTTGTTTAACTTCCTGAGAAACCCTGGTCGGATTCGCCATACGACCGTGCTGCGGATGCCCAAATTCAATATGAGCGATGCCGACGCCCAAGCGTTGGCGAACTACTTCGCTGCAGTCGATGGGACGGAATATCCATATCAATTGATCTCAGAACGTGAACCGGCTTACCTAAGCGCGAAGAACAGCGAATTCCATAAGGCATTCCCTGACAAGAAGGCTGACTATCTGCAAGAATCCTGGCAGATGTTGAATGCTCCGTTGTGTATCAAGTGTCACTCGGTGGCAGGTCGTCAGGTGGCGATCAGTGATCCGAAGACTGATATTCGCGGTCCGAATCTGGAACTGGTGGCTGAGCGGTTGAAACCCGATTGGACACTGTTGTGGCTCTACCGTCCGCAATGGATTACGCCATACACGTCCATGCCTGCTCCGTTGCCTCCGCAACAGGCGGGAGGTCAGCCGCGTTATCCAGAGATCTTCGGTGGCGAGGGATCGCGTCAGACAGTCTCCTTGCGAGATGCGTTGGTGAACTACTACAAATTGATGGAAAAAGAAGGCAAAGTTGCCAATGAGCCCGCGAAGCAACCGGCTACGGGTGCAGGAGGTGACGACTAATTATGCAAGCTCATAAGACTTGGCAGCAGGTTGCTGTTGGATTGTCGATCGCCGTGCTGGTTGGCAGCGTCGGTGGTTGCGGACCTTTAGCCAGCGGTGCGAATGCCGTCCCATCAGTGAAGTATCTGGCTGATGCGAGCGCCGTTGTTGAAGAATCAACAGCCCCTGCGACGGATGCTGGAACGTCCGAGCCCGTTGCAGAAGGTGGAGTCGGTTCGATCAAGGGTCGCGTCGTGTTCGACGGCGCATTCACGCCGTTACCTCCTCTCTTCGCCAAAGGGGCCGCGACAAAGGATCCAAGCGTTTGCGGTGCTGAAGCGATTCCCGATCAGCGGATCGTGGTGAATGATGGCGGCCTGGCGAATGTGTTCATCTATCTCGAGAAAGCTCCGAAGGGATCGAAGATTCCTGAGATCCCGGGGCCGATTGGATTCGATCAAAAGACTTGCATCTTCCTGCCGCATGCGATGGTGATGAGAACGAAGCAGATCGTGACTGTCTTCAACGACGATGCTGCTGCTCACAACACGCATACCTATCCGAAAAAGAGTTCGCCGTTCAACAGCGTCGTTCAGCCAAATGATCGCGTCG
>CBIHQO010000632.1:0-4535 GCA_966211735.1 uncultured Schlesneria sp. | reverse complement strand
TGGCAAACCTTCGAGGAAAGTGACTTCGACTCTATCAGATCCGAACTTGTGGGAATCCGTGAGCTGCACGGCGTGAAGGAGTGGCGCTTGTCGTGGGGGTTGGCCGTAAGCAGTCTGTCGTTGCTCTCCGCTTGCCTGATTCTCTGGAAGCCACGGAAGCCGGGGTTACCCCCCATTTAGCCATGTGGTTACTCAATTTTCATTTTGCAATTTGCACTTCTCAATTTGCAATATTCCCGACGAACCTTCCGATATACAATACCGCCACCTCGAACGCCCGGTGTCGGCCTTGATGGGCGCGAGGCGATTTTGCTGGGTTCGCGAAGTTTCGATCATATCTGATCGGGCGCGGGGGCAAGATCGAAAGTATCCGACATACGATGGATGAGCGATGAAAAGCTGAGACGTGGGATTATTGTTGAGGCGGCTCGCATGATGTACTCGCGGCGTGAGACCGAGTACTACCGAGCCAAGATGAAGGCCGCCAAGCGGCTGTGCCAGGGATGGGTGAAACCCTCCGACCTGCCGAGCAATGCTGAGATCCGCGACGAGATCCAGCGGATGGCGAATCTGTTCGAAGGGCATTCCCGCTTCGATCGTCTGAGAGAGATGCGCGTCGAAGCGTTGCGAGTCATGCGGATCGTGTCGCATTGTCGGCCCAAGGTCATTGGCAGCGTCTTCACGGGGCATATCCGACAAGGCTCGGATATCGACATTCACGTCTTTGCTTCCAGTGTCGAAGCGGTGACGGGTTGCCTGGACGATGAGGGGATGGACTATGACGTCGAACACAAGCACGTGCGCAAGCATGGCGAAGAACGGACGTTCACTCATATTCACATCCGCGATCGATTCCCGATCGAGTTGACGCTGTATCCCCCGGACAAGCTGAGCTTTGTCTTCAAGAGTTCGATCACGGGCAAGGCGATGGAACGAGCGTCGCTGGCAGAGTTCGAAGCGTTCTTGAAGACCGAGTATCCCGATGCCGATCTGGAGAGCGAAGTGGCCGCGGCCGAAGCGGCGGTGGATCGCTTTCAGGTCTACCGGTCATTGCTGATCCCTCTCGAAACGGTCATGCAGGATCCGTACTACCATCCTGAAGGGGATGTGCTGTACCACCTGTTGCAGACTTATGTGCTCGCGCAGATTGAACTCCCTTATGACGAAGAGTTTCAACTGGCCGCGTTGTTGCATGATGTGGGCAAAGGCCTGGATGCGAGTCATCACGTCGAGGCGGGGCTTGAGGCGCTCGAGGGGCATATCACTCCGCGAACGGCGTGGTTCATCGAGCATCATATGGAAGTGCATCAAATCCGGAACCGCTCGATCGGACATCGCGCTCATCATCGCTTGATGGAATCGCCGGACTTCGATGAGCTGATGCTGCTCGGCGAATGCGATCGCAAGGGGCGGCTCTGCGGAGCGCCGGTCCCGGAGCTCGACGATGCTCTCGATGAGTTACGAGAACTGGCGCGAATGTACGGCTAGCAGTATCGCGCGTGCTCACCGCAAACCTCGGTGAGCCTCGCTGCGCGAGCACCCGAATCGCGTTGTTCGTTCCGATTGCTAAGTAAGAAGAGAGGACGATTCTCATCCGATACAACTCTTCAACCACAATCATCGCATAGTCGCGTTGCTTGACGAGAGTCACGGGCAAGTCGTATAGCAATGGCAACAATTGTTCACGTCTCATCATCTCTCTTGATCCAGTCTCGTTCTGACAGGAAGACGCGATGTCGCAACCGTACTTCGATTCCGATCTGGATCAACCCGAGCAAGTTCTGGATTGCTTCCGGTCATTTCAGTTCATCACCGAAAGTCCGAAATGGATGATGAACGTGTTGTGCGTGTCGATTTGCCAGATAATTCCGCTGATCGGTCCGCTGGCGGTGCTGGGCTATCAGTTTGAACTGGCCGAGTCACTGTTGCGGCGCCCCGATGATCACGGATACCTCGATTTCGACTTCAACAGATTCGTCGACTACTTGAAGCGAGGGTTGTGGCCGTTTCTGACGGCGTTGATTGCTGGCATCGTCATCGGCATTCCCATGATGGTCATCATATTGGGGCTGATGTTCGGAGGCGCGATGATCGCGCAGGCGAACCGCGACGCGGGCGATGTGATTGGTATCGCGCTGATGTGCGGCCTGGTGATGCTGTACTTCGTCCTGCTAATCGGTGCCAATATGCTGATGATCCCGCTGATGATTCGAGCGGGCTACTGCCAGGACCTGGGCCAGGCTCTGGATTTCCACTTTGTGAAAAGCTTCGTGCAGTTAATGTGGAAAGAGATCATCATCACGAATCTGTTCTTGATGGTCGCAACGATCCCGCTGATGTTGATTGGGCTGTTGATGTGCTTCGTCGGGATCTACTTGACGATCGGCGTGATGATGCTGGCGCAGGCCCATTTGATTGACTACCAACTGTACGCGATTTATCTGTCGCGCGGTGGCGAGCCAATTCCGATGAAGACGGTGGTGTAGCGGGTCATCGCGCTCTCGAAGCGACGGTCAGAAAGCAAAAACGGGAGCAGTGGCTGGCACTGCTCCCGTCTCTGTTTGTATCCGTCTTCGTGATCGAGGTCATTCGATCCCGACGGGGGTCGCAAACTGAGAGGGATTCGTCACGAAAGTGTCGTGCGTTTCCTGGCTGCCGAACATATACAGACGGCCTTTGAACCAGGCGGCGAAGTCCAGGGTCCCTTCGACGACATCCTTATCGCGAGTCAACGCGACCACGTCGGCTCCGTAGGCGGCCGGAGCGTATCGTGCCGGTTCGTCGTCGAATTTCAGCTTGGCTTCGGCACTCGCAAAGTGGAACTTCTGACCACGGAAGGTGGAGTGGAAATCAGGCTTGGCGTCGACCAGTTCTCGTTGATCTCGCAGAGTGACCGGGCAGAATCCTTTGAGGCCCTTCATGCTGCCACGCTCGTGAATCTTCTTCATTTTTTCCCGGGTGGCCTGGTCCTCAATTCCGTCGAAGGAAGGCGATTCCGAAGCAATCTTTTGTGGCTTCTCGGCCAGAGCAGGCTTCTCTGCAGCGAGTGGTGTTAGAGTCGCTGGGGAAGCGTCTGGCGGGACGATTCCCATTTCCTTCAATTCGGCCGCGAACGGATCTTCTTTGGATGAGTCTGTCGATTCGGGGGGCTGAGCTTTCGGAACGTTGGCCGAACCCGCATCCTCCTTCAGCGTGAGTCCCGTGAACGGATTCAACTCCAGTTTCTCATCTGCGGCCGCTTCGGACATTTCCGAAAACGGACTGGCTTCTGCTGCAGGGGCTGCGGGGATCGCTGCAACAGAAGGATTGGCTGCCGGGGCTGATGTGGGGATCCCGTTCAATTGTGGCAATTCCGCCGTGACTGACAGCGACGGTGCCTCGTTGGATTGCAGTGGCGGCAAGAATTCGGACTCGGGTGCAGGTGGCAGATCGTTCAGCGACCTCGGCTGCGCTTCAGGCGTGGTCTGAACGGTCACCAGGAATGGCGAACGGGCCTGGCCGTCGAGTCGAGGCAAGGATGCATCCACCGTTGCGGCTGGCGGGGACCCAGCGAGGATCTGATATTCAGGTCGCAGCGGCGTCGCTTGAACTTGCAGTTGCGTTTGTGGCTGGGTCAACAGCATTGGTGGCACGGGGGCGACGTCCGGTCGGTAATCCGTGGGAGGCTTGGTCGGTTTCGGATCTTTGCTTCCCGCGACCAACTTCTTAAAGAACGACGCGACTGGATTCTTCTTCGCTTCGGGTTGCGTCGCTGCCTGTTGCGGAGGTTGTGCCGCAGGTGGCTGTTGTTGAGCCGGCAGGTACTGCTGACCAGACGGACGTGGTGCTTGGGCTGGCAGGTATTGTTGCTGAGCAGGAGCGGCTTGGTACGGCTGTTGAGGCTGTTGATACTGAGCGGCGGGCTGCTGCGTTCGGAGCGCCGGTGCGGCGGGTGCCCCCGATGTGGCCGCGGGGCCATTCGGAGCAGTACCGGTCGGGTTGGTCGGGACGGGTCGGATGTCCGTGTTCAGTTCGGGCATTTCGCGCCCGTCTTTTTCGTACAGCAGTTCGAGCTGTCGCATCACTTCCGACTTGTTGCCGGTCGTGGCTGCGGCGGGCGTCACGGTTTGAACGACGGGTTGAATGACGACAACGCCGCTGGGAGGGGCGGACAGCAATTCGGGCGGGACGGTCGGCGCCGGCTGCTTCACTGCGGCTCCTGATGGTTTCTTCCAAACAGAGAATGGTCCTGCCTGAATCGATTGTGGCCCGAAAACTCCCGCAGCCACAGCACCCATCAATAGTACTCGCAGGCGGCTATTGCCTCGCAAATTCATCGCGCATTCCTCCCCAGGGACCGGTCGCAACCGCGTCCTGTAGCACTCTTGATCGACAGCAGGGGCAGCGGCGAAATCCGCCGATTCCTCACCAGCAGGTTGTCACCCGCTGGGAAACTTGCCGTCGATACCAGACTCCGTTGGTTACGTATGTCATCGTCGCAACAATTGTTCGAGGTGTGACGGTTCTGACGCCTGTGTCGCAGATTCGGGTGGTAG
>CBIHQO010000631.1:0-4538 GCA_966211735.1 uncultured Schlesneria sp. | reverse complement strand
GCGAAACGCGAGGTTTATTTCGATGGGCTCGCCTTGATAGAACGAATGGTCCTGCGCTGATTGTGGAGAGTCTTCGGGACGCATTTGCGAATGGTAAAATCGCATCCCGTGCCAGGCGATCCCCTTCCCTTCAGCGACGCCGAAAACCTGGAACGTCCCACTCGGAGCAACGCTTCCCCGCTCTGCCCTCACTGGCAACGCGACATCGCGAAAAACGTATCGCCCCTCCGAATCCGTCGTCGCGTCGCCCAGATGCTTGTCGATCGCGTTCGTCGAAACGAGCGTGATTTTCGCGCCCGCAATCGGCTTGTCATCCTGATCAGTCGCCAGACCCGAAATCGAGATCGGTGTCGTTGATTCAGGTTTGTTGCCCCCGTCCTGACTCAGCGCTGGCCTCGACACGATCGCGACGAGCGTCGCAACGATCGCTACGACAGCGATGCTCGGCACAACTGTGACGACCTGAAACCTGTCTCGACGAAACATGGTAATTTTCCTTTCGAATTGACACTGAAATCAGACGAGCTGAGGACTGAACACGGCCTTGGGATGTCGAATCGTCAGACGTAATGTCTTCCAGTGAAACAAACGCGACGCTAGTGTGTCAACGAGGCCGCGTCCATCGTCAGGAGGCGTGGTCGGGCAGGGTGTATCAAAACTTTTCGCGTTTTGGCGATCTCGGCAACAATCTCTCTTTGTCGCTGGTTAACAGACCCCTCAAAGTTAACAACGGAGGCCGACAAAGGGTGTCGAGTGGGACCCTCTTCGAAATTTGATCCAGATTGCCGTGTCCGCTGAATTATTCGTCCGTGATCACTGCTTGACCCGCAGTCGCTCGCATTTCAAAGTGTTGGCGTGTTGATCGGCAGCCCGAGGTTTCGTTTTCAACACAAATGGTCTGTTAACACGAGTAAAAAAGAGGGTGCAAAAGGCAACTCGACGTCGTCTCACGTGGAAGCCGGACAGCATTCACGGAGCGATCAGTTATTGAGCACATCATTGAATTGCACGTGCGACATGTTCCTTAGACGATAGTGCGATGGCCTTCGTGGTGTCGGGCCAACGGGCATAGACCATGAGCAGCGCGCAAGCAGCGCATCAGATGCTCTCTTGCATTGAGGACAATGATGGTCAGGCGTGGAACCTGGCCTCACCATCCGTTCCGATTCGTCGGAAGTTGACGTGCGTGGTAGCACCAGGAGTCGACATGATGCTGTGCAGAAGTCTACGCGAAGACCAGTGCGTTCGAGCAGTTGCCGCAAGTCGGATATCCTTCGACGCCGAACCTCTGGAGTGATACCGCGAACTGGGGTCGTGAACGTATTCCGACTCTCTTATGCCGCCAGTCCTGCGGCAATGAATCATTGATCGTCGCGAGAGTCTCTACATCGTCGTCTGTTATGATATTTGACCAGTTGGGGCACTTGAATTGAAATAGCGGACGTTCTATTGGAGGCGTTCGCCACTGCAGCCCTTCGTCAATCGGAGTATCAACTGAATTTCCAAAAGGTCTAGCCAAGGAGATACGTGATGCCTCAGACGCTTCAATCTGGTTCGAGTGGATTTGATGTCGCGGTACTGCAGCTGCAACTCAATTTGAAGGGGGCCTCCATTCCAAGACTCAATGTGGACGGCATTTTTGGACCTCTGACTCAGGCTGCAGTCATGGCGTTCCAACGCCGATCAGGTCTTGTTCCCGATGGCATCGCTGGTTCGCTCACACATGCCGCAGTCTCGGAGGGATTGACTCTGACAGCGGTCGATCACCAGCTCACCAGGATCTCACAACCCACTCCAACGACTTGTTGGGCAGCCAGCACAGCGGTGATGACGCGTTCCACCGTTGCCGCGGTCAAGGCGAAAACGCCACCCGATATGATCAACGGCGATGGCAGTCTGAAGAACTATTCCGGTACAGATCAGGGAGCAGAACAGGGGCGGCGATACGGTGCTTGTCACGGTCTCCAATGTTACCCACCGATGAGTTGGTCGGTCCCTGGTTTTCTATCGCTGCTGCGCCGGAGTCCAGTGATGCTCGACATGCTCTGGAACAGCACCGATTACGCGGCCGGCAGCAGTTCTTCCGGGCACATGGTGGTGGTCTCGGCTGTGGTCAGTGACAACGACCCGAAGGGCGAGATGACGTACATTATGATTCTTGATCCGCTGCCACCGAACGTGGGTAAGGTTTCCTGGGAGGAATATAGTTTCTGGATTCAGTTGGTGCCAACGCGCACCTACCGTACGTTCACCCGATAATCGCATCGTGATAAGCATTCCACAGTCAATTTCTGGAAGCTCCCGTCAAGAGGCCATCGCGAAGTCTTTGAAGTGCTCTGAAAAGATCGTCGACGCTGCCGACCCGAATAACGCGTGACTTGATCGGCAGACCCTTTGTCTCGAGGCCGGACAGTGGAATCGCCACCAGACGCTTCTTCGACAGAACGAATCTGTCCACGATGAGGTCGCTGCTGCGCGAGCTGGCGAAGTCTTCTATTTGCGATTGCCAATCGCATCCGTGTGTTGAAAGCTGAGGTCGACGTGCTTGTAGACGCGTTTCAGACCCGGCATTTTGTGGACTGTCACTGTTCCAACCACGGGCATGGCTGGACTTCCTCGATCGTCAATCGCGAAGCGACCGCCAGAGCCTTTCAGGCGTACGAGTTCGTTTAGTTGAGGCCCGCCGGTTGAACTCTGGCAGACGTTGACAACACACGTGTTCTCGTCGATCAGTTCGATATACCGGTCAACGATCGCAATATGACTGCCGGGCCAGATCAAGATGCAGAGGGGGTCGATGTCTTCGGCTTTGAAAATTCGATTAGAAAAGAGATTCGGCCACTGGTCTATTTCGTACCCGTGATACGTGTCCCAAACTCCCGCATTAATGAGGTAGTTAGAAACAAATCCGATACAGTCAAATCCAAAGACCTTGTCTTCGACCATCTTCACCAGTGCGTCTCGATCAGTACGGCCTCGAAAGTAACGTTCCTCAACGGTGCCTGTCCAATCGACGACTTTTACCCATTCCTTGACGGCTGGCCAGTTAGGCCCCTTCTCACGATGCGCGACTTCAACCCGCAGCTTTGCGACAGCCGCTTTATTCTTAATGATGGAGTTCATGATCTTGATGATCGCGTTGGGGTGTCCCTGCCCCTTCAGTGCGATGTCGAATTGTGCTGGATCGACATTCTGGTTCAGCGTTGTTCCACCATCCTTCATCCAACGCAACTGTCCAAGCAGGCTCGATGCCGTATCGTTGCCGCCATTTCCCGCGCTGAGGCACATGTAACTTTTGATCGGGACAGTGCAATAGTCGTTTGTTAACCCGGGGGCCGTGAGAAAGGTGACGAAATCGGATGGCGACTTACTGACTTCCAGCACGATTGAGCTCCTCGATTGAAGGTGGTGGCGAGCAGCTTCTCGACAGAAAACGATTTTAGCCTTGAAATACACGATGACGACGGACACTTCCGGCAAGTAAGCGGAATTTGTGAGATTCAACGGGAGAAGTGACGTGCGGTCTCGTCTCAATTGAGGCATCTGCAGACCCTAACTTCTTCGGCCGATTAATCGACACGGGCAGCAAGCGTGCAAGACCCTGTTCGACTATCTGTCACCCAACCAGGGCATTACGTTTAGGACCGTTCCGTCTGGAAAAAAGCCATAAATCGGCCCCTCGAAACCGCCCATGTAGATCTCGCGCTTCCAATTGAAGGGATTCCACTTCGATACAAACTCGTCTGTATAGTATTGAAGCCGTACAGCCGCGATCACCTTCGCACCAGACGCGACCGCCAAGTGACGACAAAGTTCTTGACCGTCCCCTTCCTCTTTCGGGACAGTCGGATCGACATCCGCCGCACTGCAGGCATGAATGAAGATCCACTCGGCTTTCCCGTTGATGGCATTGAAGCGATCGACATTGCTCA
Source organism: uncultured Schlesneria sp. (assembly GCA_966211735.1). Taxonomy (GTDB): domain Bacteria; phylum Planctomycetota; class Planctomycetia; order Planctomycetales; family Planctomycetaceae; genus Schlesneria. The sequence continues at coordinate 606 of CBIHQO010000631.1, read as the reverse complement.
CATAGACGCCATCCTGGCTTAGCTGCAAGCCGTGTCCGCCTCGGTTGTTGGTCGGGTTCACATAGCCGTGGCAAAGAATCACAACGTTATCAATCGGTCCATTCATCATTCTGCTGACATTGATCCAGGACAAGACTCGCTCGAGCGGATCCGTTTGCTTAACCGTAAAGCAGCTGGAATCGGCCCGTGAAGGCGTATTCCCCTCCAGACGCTCGTCATGCAAAAGTACGGAATACATGATTCTCTCCCATGCGAAGTGCGGAATCGTGACCTGCTGAACCCTATTTTCCGTCGTCTTGCCGAATTGTTGCTTGGATGATTCCAAGATTCGGGGGTCACGATTCAATTCGTCGCAAGTGGCGAGATGTGGTCCAGAACGAACCGACCGCAGTGGACTCAACAGCGACGGACTGAAGGCACAGGTGATTGGTCAGTTCGCTTTGTCGTCGTAAGATCTCAAAACGACCGATGTCACTTCGGTGGCAAAGCGGCGTGTTTTGAGCCACGTATTCCAGCCGAGCCTGGGGCCGATTCCCTGCTTATCTCCGCAGCGGAGTGCGGGGATTTCGGAAGTGTGAAGGTGCAAGTCGATGTCGAAATCCAAGT
>CBIHQO010000630.1:0-4540 GCA_966211735.1 uncultured Schlesneria sp. | reverse complement strand
GTGGCTGCTGGAGAGTAATCGAGAAGCACCTGTCAATCTGCGGCGCGAAGCCGAGCGGCGTGGAGTTGCGTGTGAGCGAATAGTCTTCGCCCCTCGTCGACCGCTCACTGATCACTTGGCCCGGCATCAGTTGGCGGATTTGTTTCTGGACACGTTTCCGGTGAATGCTCACACGACAGCCAGCGATGCCTTGTGGGCAGGATTGCCTGTTCTGACATTGAGCGGAGAGACGTTCGTTTCTCGGGTGGCTGGAAGTTTGCTGCATTCGGTGGGCTTGCCTGAGCTGATTACGAATACGTTGGTTGACTATGAAGTTCGTGCCCTTGAATTGGCTCGAGATCGACAGCAATTGGCTGCACTGCGGCAACGACTGCAAGCGAATCGATTGAGCTCGCCTGTCTTCGATATTCAGCGGGCAGCGCGAGCCATCGAACAGGCTTATCGCACGATGCAAACAGTTCGTGAGCGAGGCGAGCAACCGAGGTCATTTGCCGTTTCCTGATCGTTAAGCAATCACGTCTCGAATGACTTTGCCGGCCACATCGGTCAGTCGGAAGTCGCGACCCGCGTAGCGATAGGTCAGCTTTTCGTGGTTCAAGCCCAATTGGTGCAGGATGGTCGCGTGCAGGTCATGAATGTGGACGCGATTGTGAACGGCCTGGAAACCGAAGTCGTCGGTTTCGCCGTAGGTCATCCCCCCACGAATGCCTCCCCCCGCCAGCCACATGGTGAAGCCGTAGTGATTGTGGTCGCGGCCGTTGCCGTTTTCGGTTGTCGGCGTTCGACCAAATTCACCGCCCCAGATGACGAGCGTGTCCTCCAGCATCCCGCGACGTTTTAGATCGCGTAGGAGCGCTGCCATCGGCTGGTCGATCTCTTTCGCCAGTTTCTTCACCGCGTTGTTATGGTCGCCATGTGTATCCCACGGCTGACCGTCGCCGTAGTAGACCTGGGTGAAACGGACGCCTCGTTCTGCCAGTCGCCTGGCCAGCAGGCAGCCATTGGCGAACTGGCCGGCTCCGTACTCCTCGCGGATATGTGTCGGCTCGCGATTCAGATCGAACGCCTCGGTCGCGGCGAACTGCATTCGGAAGGCTGTTTCCATCGCGGTGATTCTGGATTCCAGTTGCGTGTCACCATCGCGTTCCTGCAGGTGCTGCTGATTGAGAGTGCGCATCAGGTCGAGCTGCTGTTGCTGAGCTTCGACCGGCAGCGACTTGTTCCGCAGATACGGAATCAACTTCTGGGGATCGAGGTTCGAATGATTGATGTACGTCCCCTGGTGCTCGCCGGGAAGGAAGGCACTGCTCCAAAGAATCGAGAATCGCACGGGTCGGCCTGGGCAAAGCACGATGTAGCCGGGCAAGCTTTCGTTCTCAGTCCCCAGTCCGTACGAGAACCACGACCCCATACTCGGCCGCGTGGGGACGATCGTGCCATTGTTCATCAGCAACAGAGCTGGACCGTGATTTGGGTTGTCGGTGTGAACCGATCGCAGGACGCAGACATCGTCGATGCATTGTGCAAAGTTCGGCAAAAGTTCACTGACGGGAACGCCACTTTGGCCGCACGGATCGAAGCGAAATGGCGAAGGGAGTAGTCCGGCCGTTTTGCGTTCGGTGCGAAAGGCATCCAGTTCGGCGGGGCGTTGACCTTCAAACTTCGACAGTCCCGGTTTTGGATCCAGGAAGTCGGGACCAAACGGACCACCATTCATGAAGAGTTGGATGACACGCTTCGCGCGTGGCACCGCATGCGGAATGACTTCGCCGGCGCGTGTCGAACCAATCATGCTCGCCAAGCCGAGGCCGCCAAAGCCGCCACCAAGGCCCTGCAGCAGATGCCGACGAGAGAGGAGGTGATTCATTTTCGTTCGCCAACAGGTATTGATGGGGAGCTAATCTACAAACGTGAACTCATTCAGTCCGACCAGAGACTGCACATAGCGGCGCCAGCGTTCGAGTTCGGGGCTACTTTCCATGGCTGTCAGAAATCGTTCGCCGATTTCCTGTTCTTGCAGTCGCGGCGCGCGTTGGAACAGGATTTCGTAGCAATGCGCGATTCGTTGTGAAGTGGATTGTTCGGCGGTTTCGAGAAGTCGCTTGGCCAGTCTGGTTGATTGCTGATCGACAAAGTCGCTGTTGAAGACGAACAACTGTTGTAACGGCGTCGTGGTGATGTCACGGGAGGGGCTGTGGTTGGTTGGAGGTGGAAAGTCGTAAATGCGGAGCATGTCGTTTTGTTCGTCACGGCCGATGCGTCCGTAGAGCGTCCGCCGGCAATTGGCCTGCTGATCGAGATCAGTGCTGCTGCCTTCCATGCGATCGTCCAGGCTTCCGGCCACCGTCAATAAGGCATCTCGCCAGGGCTCGATTTCCAGGCGTCGCCGGTTCATGCGCGAGAGCTGGTGATTCTCGGGATCGATGGCTCCGGAGTGATTTCCCGTTGATGAACTCGACTGCCGGTAAGTCGCGGAAGTCACGATCATTCGATGCAGTTGCTTGAGCGACCAGGGCGCGGCATTCGATCCCTCCGCGAAATCAGATGCGATCCACTCCATAAGCTGGGGGTGGGTTGGTCGTTCCCCCTGCAGTCCGAAATCACTCGGCGTCTTCACCAACCCGGTGCCAAAATGATGGGCCCAGATTCGATTGACGATCACACGAGCGGTCAGCGCCTTCCCTTGACCGAGCAACGCGTCCGCTAACTCTAAGCGACCGCTGCCGTTTCGGAATGGTTCTAATCGCGTGCTGGCTGCATTGTGAGAAGCACTGGCCGTTTCAGTGGTTTCGATTGTCGACGGGAACAGTTCGAGAAAGCGGCGTGGGACGATTTCGCCTGGATTGGCAGGATTGCCGCGGCGAAACACGGGCAGATCTCTTGCCTGACGCTTGCGGTACTCCAGCTTCGTCGCATCGGGGCCATCGGCGACGATATAGACGCTGGAATCTTCCACGACGGGGGCCAGCGGTGAATCGACTTGCGGAGTCGCCTGCCGGATCTCATCGATCTGCTGCTGTAGCTTCTTCGCCTCATCGGACTCTTTGTCTTTTTGTTTCTTCAATGCTTCTTGCAGCTTGTCGATCTTCGCGCGAGCGTCGACGACTTGCTCTCCCATCGCCAGCGGCAGCAGCGGTCGATCGGCGACTTGGGTACTGGCAAAGACTCCGGCCAGGGCATAGTAGTCACGGGTCGAGATCGGATCGAATTTGTGGTCGTGGCAACGAGCACACGCCACCGTCAGGCCTAAAAATGTTCGACTGACGGTGTCCAATCGCTCGTCCCACTCATCGGCCACGATCACTTCAATGACCGAGGGAGCTAGCTTGAGTTCTTTCCAGTAGACGGGGCTGACGCCGAGAAATCCGAGTGCCGCGAAATCGCGGGGCTGGGCATCGGGGATCAGATCGGCGGCGAGTTGCAGTCTGACGAATTCATCGTACGGCCGGTCCTCGTTCAGGGCCCGGGCGACCCAGTCGCGATACATCCACGCATGATCGGTCGACTTCTGCCAGTCGGGTGTGAAGTCGACATACCGAGCCAGGTCGAGCCAGTATCTGGCCCATCGCTCGCCAAAATGCGGCGACGCGAGCAATCGATCGACCAGTCGCTCATAAGCATCGGGCTGATCATCGGCCAGGAATGCCGACACCTCTTCTGGAGTTGGAGGCAGGCCGAGCAAGTCGAATGAGACTCGTCGAATGAGCGTCCGCTTGTCGGCCGCGGCAGACTGTTTTAGATCGCTTGCCGCAAGCTGCTCGACTACGAACGGATCGATTGGGTTGTGTAACTCGGGTCGAGCCTGATTGGTCAACGCAGGGACCGGTGGCCGATGGAGCGGCTGAAACGACCAGAATTTCCTCGCCGCAGCCCAGTCGATTTCTTTGGACTGCTTCTTCGTTTCTTTGCCATAGTCGGGAACAAATGCTCCGTCTCTGACCCATTGAGATAGCAACGCAATTTCTGCCGCTTCCAGCTTACCTTCCGGCGGCATCTGTAACTGAGTGTCGGTGTACTGCACCGCTTTAATCAACAAGCTTTCGTCGGGCTTGCCAGCAACCAACGCCGGCCCGCGGGAACCACCTGCCAGCAGCGAGGCTCGATTGTCCAATGCCAGATGGCCACTGTCGTCGGCTTTGTCTGTCGAGTGACATTCGTCACAACGCTGAATCAGGAGCGGCCGAATCTTCTTTTCGAAGAACTCGGTCGCCGCTTGTCGATCGACAGCCACTTGATCGCCGGCGACGCAAACGAAAGGGGCGAACAGGGAAACGATCCCCCAGGCGATCACCAGTCGTTTCATACCGGGCTCCGCAAAGTGCCGTGTGACAGAACCAGTCTAACACGGGGGTGTGGTGAAGTCAGTTCCGAGAGGCTGAGGGGTAAGGGCTGAGGGCTAAGCGACGGATCAGGAGGAGGGACATTGCAAATTGCGAATTGCAAAATGCAAATTTTCAATTGGAAGACGAGAGAAGAGGTTTCCGCCGTTGCCTGGCACAGCGTCTGTCGGCTGGAGCGAATGGCTAAGTGGTGTCGGAAG
>CBIHQO010000629.1:0-4545 GCA_966211735.1 uncultured Schlesneria sp. | reverse complement strand
AGTCTTTCGTGAGACTCTTGAATCAATTGCCTTCGCGTTCGTGCTGGCGCTGCTCTTTCGGACATTTGTCGCAGAGGCCTTTGTGATCCCAACCGGATCGATGGCACCCACTCTGTACGGACGCAATAAAGAAGTCGATTGTCCCGCCTGCGGCTTTCAGTATGCGATTGGTGCCAGCGATGAACTTGATGATGGGGGCACTTTCCTGATCCCCGCGCGGCGGATCGAGCAGTCGATGTGTCCGAATTGCCGACATATCCATGATGTGCGTTCGCTGCCCGTGTTCAAGGGCGATCGAATCCTGGTCAACAAAGCGGCGTATCAATTCCAGAATCCCAGTCGTTGGGATGTGATCGTGTTCCGATATCCGGAAGACACTCATAAAAACTACATCAAACGACTGATCGGCCTTCCCGGCGAGACGATTCGTGTCGAGCGTGGCGATATCTATGCGCGTCGCGATCAAACGAGCCCATTCCAGATCATGCGAAAGCAGGATCCGAACAAACAAAAACTTTTGCAACAGGCCGTCTACGATGATCGGCATGCACCACTAAAGTTAATCAAAAACGGCTGGCCTGAGGCTTGGAATTCAGAGTCCGAGGGGGGGTGGAAGCAAGATCGTCAGTCGCGGCAGTTTGAAATCACGGCATCACCTACGCCGCAGACGGTGCGCTATTCGCACTATGTCCCTTCAATTCCCGACTGGGCCGCTGCGGATCAGGACAAGCCTGCAACTTCCAATCCTCGCCCACAGTTGGTTTCTGACTTCTGCGGTTACAACGCCTATACCGGTGGACGATCTCCGGGGCTTGATGATGATTGTTACTGGGTTGGCGATTTGACCCTGAGTTGTACGCTGAAGATCGGAGCTGTCGCCGACCCTGAAGCCAACTTTACGTTGGAGCTGAATGAAGGTGTGCGACGTTATCGTTGCTCAATCAATCCAACAACCGGCTTGGCAACGTTAACTCGAAGTGACGACTTGGCTGCTGACCCGGCGACCGCACCGCAGATCGAACTTGCGAAAGCGCAAACCCCAGTTAAGGGGGCGGGCACCTATACCTTGCGGTTTGCGAATGTCGACGATCGACTCTGCCTGTGGGTGAACGACTCCTGGCTGCGATCGGGGCTGATCGATTTTGGTGCGGGGGCCGAGTACGACGCCCCTTCGAACCGACGCCCACAAGACGCCGACCTGCGACCCGCAGCTTTCACAGCTCAAGGCCTCGCCGCGAGCGTCTCGAGGTTGCTACTCGAGCGCGACATCTACTATCGCGCCGAGAACGTGTCGAACGACGCAGGCAACTATTCGCCACCGCATCACGAAGTCGACGAAGGGTTACGGTTGCGAGAGGCCTTGGTCGATCCTCAGCAATGGGGCGATATTTACGAGAACAATTCGCAAAAAGTGGAGTTCCGGCAACTCGAGGCCAATCAGTTCTTTGTAATGGGGGACAATAGTCCTCGCAGCCAGGACAGCCGCCTTTGGCCGAATGAGGTTCGACACGCACCGAACCGTCATGCTGTCGAACGACAGGCCTTGATCGGCAAGGCATTCTTTATCTACTGGCCGCATGGAATTCCATTCCTCAATGGAGGCCACGGTTTTACGTTGATCGGGCATCGCCCCGTGCCGCCCAATGAGGGCCAATTCAATCGAGATCAGTTTCCAGAGGAACAGAAAGAAGCTTGGGAGTACCCCGAGTATTCTGTTCCGTTCTATCCGCAATGGTGGCGGTGGAAGCGAATTCGCTAAGTCAGATTCCCAGGTCGTCATGGAGGACGAACGTGTCATTACTGCAATGCAACGGACTGGTGAAGCAATATCCCGGCAAGCGCGCCGTCGATGGCGTCAGTTTTCATGTCGAGCCGGGCGAAATCGTGGGATTGCTGGGACCGAACGGGGCCGGCAAATCGACCAGCTTCAGTATGGCTTGCGGGTTGGTGAAGCCAACCGCTGGCCAAGTGATCTTCAATGACGTTGATGTCACCCATTGGCCGCTGTACAAGCGCGCTCAGAACGGGATGGGATATCTGCCGCAGAACGACAGTTGTTTCAGCAAACTCTCGGTCGAGCAGAATCTGCATGCAGTGCTGGAGTTTCAACCCAAGTCGCACCGCGATCGATTGGCTCGCGCCGACGAACTGCTGGATATGTTCGGACTGGCAGATAAACGGAAACAGACTGCTGGCACGCTTTCTGGTGGCGAACGTCGTCGTTTGGAAATCGCCCGTTGCCTGGCCAGTGATCCGCGTTTGATTTTGCTGGACGAACCGTTTACCGGGATCGATCCCGTTACGATTCACAGCATTCAAGACATCATTGCCGACCTGCGAAATCGCGGCATCTCGATCCTGCTGACCGACCACCGCGAGCGTGAAACGCTGACGATCACGGACCGCAGTTATATCGTCTTCGCGGGCCGCATCCTGGTCAGCGGCGATGCAGAGACTGTGCTGAACGACGAGAAGGCGCAGAAGCATTACTTCGGCAAACGCTTCGACGCGACATCGATCATCGAGAGCAAGGGCGCGTTTCAGACGCACTATGGTGATCACGCCGACGCCGCTTAGAATTGCCAAGCCTTTGTTCGTCTGGCAAGGTTCAGGCCGCATCTTGACTGATGCGGCCTGTTCTTGGTACTCGGATAGTAAACCAATAGACCACAGCGACACGAATGCTTTGCAGCGGAGTGCGGAACAGTAGACACGCTGGACCCCAGGCGTGGCCGCCCCTCTCGATCGTATCGCTATGACAAGCCCAGGCTCGTCAGCCACGTTTCCGCCGCAGTGAGATCTTTCATCAAGAGGTCAGGTCGGTGCGGTGCCAGTTCGTCGGAAGAGTAGATTCCGGTCGAGACAGCCAGGACATTGGCTCCGATCGCTCTCGCACATTGGATATCGGCTGGAGTATCGCCCACGACCCAGACGTGTTCTGGTGCGACTTGCGGCAGGTGGCCCTGCACCGTGACATACGCCTCGCGAGCGACATCGTCTCGGTGGATATGGGCATCTCCATAGCCACCCATCTTGAAATGGTGGTGCAAACCAAAGTGCTGCAACTTAACGCGAGCTCCTTCGGCAAAGTTTCCGGTCAACAGCCCTAGGAAAACATCGTCATGGCTACTCAGGCGTTCGATGAGTGGCACGACACCCGGCAGAATGCTGCCTGGCTTCGCCTGCAGTGAATCAGGAAGCAGCGACAGATAGGTCTGCAAATAGCGGGACCAGTTGTCATCAGTGGCGGGAATGGCGTAATACTCGAACAAGTCGCGACCGATCGCGCGATCCGTCCTGCCCGCTGCATGAATCCCAACGACGGGGCGAGTGTGGCCGAACAGTTGAACGACCGCCTGCTCCATCGCTGCCTGCCCTGCACCGCCAGCATCGATCAGTGTTCCGTCAATATCAAACAGCAAAACGTGCATTCAGAGCGTTTCCTCAGCAAACTAAAAATCGACTCAACGAGTTAAAGGATTATCGAATCTCGCGAACGGACATCGTAACATTTGCACCTCACCTTCGACAGATGATCAGGTCCGCAGGAGTTTCAGCCAACAATGAGTCGCACAAGGTTTGCAATTCTCGGTTGCGGTCGGATGGGGCGGCATCACGCGGAGAAATTAATCGAGGACGGGCGTGGAGAGGTTGTGGCACTTTACGATGCCCAATCCGCGGCGGCCGAATCGCTGCGTAACGAATATTGCCCAGCCGCGCGCGTCGCGGACAGTCTCGAATCGCTTGTGGCTTTTGACGGGATTGATGCCGCGATCATCTGTACTCCGACTGCCGAACACCATCGCCAGGCGACTGCATGCTTAGGTCGCAGATGGCATCTGCTTTGTGAAAAGCCGCTGGCCGCGAATCGAGCCGAGATCCTGGATCTAATAGCTCGCTCAGATGTGGCTCAGAAGGCTGGCCAGGTCTTCTCGCTGGGCTATCAGCGGCGACACACGGCGCTCTATCGAACAATTCGTCGCGAAGTGCGATCGGGGCGCTGGGGAGCGGTCAGGGTGGTCGTGTCGCACAATGTTGAGAACTGGCAGCAAACGATTGCCGGAACCTGGCGAGATGATCCACAGCAAAATCCCGGCGGCTATCTGACGGATGCGGGCAGTCACAAGCTGGACTCGATTTTCTACATCACCGGACTGACGCCCCGCGAAGTATTTGCTCGGTGCCAAAATTGGGGCAGTCAGGTCGAGATCGTGACCAGCGTTTCGGCTCTGCTGAGCGACAATGTTACCGCCACAATCGACTTCGTCGGGCACGCCCAATATCTCGGCGAAGACCTGACTATTCACTGCGAACGAGCCGATCTGATGATTCGGCACGGCGAACTCTGGCTCGCTCGCGATGGTCGGACGGAACGATTGCCGGTTGATGAACCCGAATCGACTCCAGTGAGCGGCTTTTTGGATTCGATCCTGTCAGGTGCTGACGAGATTTCGCCTCCTTCGGCTGCGCTGCCGGTGTACGATTTGACGCAAGCGGTTCTGAAATCGGGGCGGGTCGGAACGTCAGTACCCGTTGAGTCTTGAT
>CBIHQO010000628.1:0-4553 GCA_966211735.1 uncultured Schlesneria sp. | reverse complement strand
AATCCGGCACCGGTTCCTCCTGAGGAAATTGCTCCACCACAACAAGCTCCAGCGGCCCCTGCTCCTGGAACGTGAACGATTCATCCGTGGGCTGAAAGTGTCCCCTCTGGCTGCGCGAATGAGTGGTGTCGACGGAAGCGAAAGCGATCCGCTGTCCCACTGATCGCGCGGCCATCTTGTTTTATTCCCAATGCCTATTTCATGGTTTCGAAAGGAGAACGCAAATGGTCACACACGCACAGGCCAAGCAGCAGATTGAACGAGGATTTCTGATTCACCTCGGAGTTTATGTCCCTGTCGCCGCGGGACTCATTGCGCTCAATCTCACTCGTAACCCCGATAAGCTCTGGTCGTTGTGGGTCGCTGCAGGCTGGGGGCTTGGGATCGCGCTGCATGGAACTCTCGCCTATCTGGCCACTCCGGAACGAGCGATTCAACGAACCATGCACCGGATGGAAGTACGTCAGCAGCACCGACACAAGGTGCAACAAGCAGGTTAAATACGGCGTATCTCAGCGAATGAGATCAAGGAGAATTCCAATGAACATCCCATCCACGGTAGACCGCACGCCGCAGCATACCGCCGCGCATGTGAATCGCGAAATTCGATACCGAACCGAGCAAAGTATAGCGCGTTGCGCCGCCGCAGGTCACGATTCGATTAACAATCGCCTGGATGAACTTGATGAGGAATGGGACGTGGAACGCACCTTGGAGGCGACGGCCGCTTCGTCCTTCCTGCTCGCGTTGTTGCTCGGAGCGTCAGCCGGCTGGTTCTGGCATTTCGTTGCAGCCCTGATCGCGGTCTTTTTGCTGCTGCATGCGGTCCAGGGATGGTGTCCGCCCGTGGCGCTCTTCCGACAATGCGGATTTCGCACGGCGTCGGAAATTGACTACGAGCGATACGCACTGAAGTCGATACGCGGTGACTTCGATGTTCTTGTTGCTGAGGGGCCAGCGACGGCCGAGCAACTTGTCGAAACCATGCGTCGATAGCAGATCGGCAAAGGCTATCGACGCGTCAAGTATCGTTACTTAGTGAGCTGAGTGTCGGTCAGCAATCCAAAGTGATAGACACTGTGGGCACCGAATTGCGAGGCAATCGCTGCGACGGCGGCGGCTTCATTTTCGTCTTCCACTTCCACGCTGACGACCGAGTGCCCCTGGTTGAGCTCAATCAGACATTGCATCAGGAAGTGCTCTGAACTCTCGCCCCAAGTCGAGCCTTCCATCATGCGGTTGACGAGGTGGATGCCATCCTCGCCCTGAAAGACAAGTTGCTTCGACGCACTGAAGCCACCGGCGGCGAGGGCTGAAGTCAGGCGGTTACAGGCGAGATCGGAGTCGACGACCCCAATCGCATGGCCTTGCAGTTTGGGCAATTCCTGACCGTGATCAGATTCTGGTAATTTTGGCATGATGTTCCTCCCTTGGGGGCAATGCGATTGCGAAACAACGGACTTAGTCACAGGAAGGGGCAAATGCCATGCCCGTCACACCCGACGAACCGTCAAGCATCTCGCGGCGAGGAGAGAACTATACAGAAGTACTTCGATTCCATTTCATCTCGACAATGGCTAAACCACGATGAGTTCGTTATGGACGACCAGATTGCTGGCCGCGGTAGCCAGGACGGATGCGACCTGCTTCATGTAGTAACTGGGGACTTCGCCAGCGATGTGAATACGATCGTGTAATTGCGTGACCTTCAGCAATCGCAAACTTGCATATCCACTTGACCGTAAACAATTCTCAACCTGCGACGTCAGAGGTACGGCGCAATCGCAACTGCTTGCGGGCGAGTTACTGGTCATGAACAACATCCTTGAGGGGAACAATTAGAGATGTGAAACTTGAGGTGGCATTAATTCCAACTGCAAATGAAATACCGTGAAGGTTTTCTCGCAAAATGCCGAATCGGCGTGCGGTTAAAATGAGTTGAGAAGGTCGTAAGTGGTGTCATATGCATCAGATATGGTAATTCGGCTGGTGGCGTTAACGATGCGATGTCTACCGCGATTTACAATCTCTGATGTCACTTGGGGAGTCATCGTGGGCGAAGTCGTGACAACGGGTGGTCGCTCAGGTCTCATGGCATCGAACGTCGACTAATGCCTGGTTGGGACAATCTTGACCTTCGATCTTCGCCTATTAAAAAATGGAGCCGAAGAAGCATGTGTTCTTCGGCTCCATTTCGTTGGGCCAGATCGCTGAAACAGTGCGAATCTATTTGTCGCTCTTGCCGCGTTTGTCGTTCTTGCCTTGATCATCGTGGTCATCAAGATCCTTCATAATCTCTTCGGCCTTTTTCAAATGGGTTTCCGTCGTTTCCAGGCCGGCCGCCAGCAGTTGGGCGAATTCACCTGACGCATGTCGTTGGAACACCGTCAACTTGGTCTTCATCTCTTCATGTTTGGCGATTTGATGTCCAATGAAACAGATGTCGAACTTGTCGCCGTCCATCTCGCCCATTTTCTTCTTGGCGTCTGCCAGGCATTGTTGAGCGACTTCGCGATGAAGCTGAATGACATCAATTTGTGATGATCCTGCCACTTGAGCGCCAGCCTGCTGGATTGCTTGTCCAGGTTGAGCAGTCGGTTGGGCCTGGGCCTGGGCTTGGGGCTGAGCAGCACCCCCTGCAGGCTGAACCCGTAACTGATTCGACTGGCTGGAAGCGGCCTGCAGAGTTTCCTGAGCTTCAGGAGCAAATCGTTGCAGCTTCTTGAGAAAGCCTTGATGATCGTCGACCAGCATCCTGGCGTATTCTTTAACGTCTTTGTCCTTCGCTTTGTCAGCAGCCATCTTCGCAATCGCAACTTCTTCCTGGTTCGCGATCGCAACGCAGGCGGCCAACGTGTGTTCGTTGATTGGAGCAGAGGCAATTTGTCCGGGGGCTGCTCGTGCGCCAGTCGCATTTGGATTCACCTGCACCTGAACGCCAGGTCGAGCGGGCTGGCCTGGTTGAACAGGCTGAGCTTGTTGGGCAAGCACTGGGGTTGCCATCAGGGACGCGCTTAAAACCATCGTTGTCGCAGATTTTGGGAACATCATCAGAAGCACTCCATTTGAGATCAGTCACTCCAGGCAGGCGGATCGCAGCATCAGAACATCTGACGCTGATTGAGAATCTCTCCGCAGTACCGATCAGCGACGTGCAATCGAGCGGGTGCAACAGTAATGCCGGGTACGCACTTGCTGCTGGTCAATCCGTCGACACCGCTGGTCAGGTGGTGTCTTAAAAGCGGTCATGGGGCCGCAGCGTGAACGAAGCTACCCAGTTGCGTCACGAGATCCGGGTCGCCCTGCCGGGTGGTGAACGATGAGTTGATCGGATCGCATCGCGGGACTCGATGCGATCCGTCAAAATCGCGAACTGCGTTCTTCGCGAAAGCGACCGAGCTGCGCAAATGTCTTGTCGTAGGGTCGCAAATCGCGCAACAACTGTTGTGAGTCGCGCAACGAAAAAGGCGTGTGCGTTGACGACAACTTTCGTGATCGTCAACGACACACGCCCCGCAACGTGTACAACTTGAGTGGGCTAAAGGACTCGCAAGAAAGCGACCAGATCCTGCTTCTCTTCGGTCGACAGTTTCAGTTCGAGAATCAGATTGAAAAACTCCACCGTGTCGTCGAGAGTCAGCAATCGTCCGTCGTGGAAATAGGGTGGTGAGTCCTTCAGGCCGCGAAGTGGGAACGTCTTGATCGGCCCGTCCCCGACAGCGCGAGCGTTATTGATCGTCTTCGGTTCATGAAACCGTTCAATTTTCAAGTTGTGCATCAGGTTGTCCGTGTAATAGGGGGCCGGATGACAGACCGAGCACTGAGCTTTGCCGAAGAATAACTTCTGACCCCGCAGTTCGGATTCCGTGGCCAGGCCCTCTGCCAGCTTGCCATAGATGTCCAGCTTCGGTGCTGGGGGGAAATCGAGAAGCTCCTGAAATTCAGCCATGAAATGAACCTGGGTACTGCGTTCCAGTACGTTCACCCCCTTTTTGACTGCAATCACAGGATCACCGTCAAAGTAGGCACCCCCTTGTTCAAATTGCGTGAAATCTTCCACTGTCTTTAAGGCCCGTTGCGAGCCGAACAATCGCTGAACGTTCACGCCACGCAGGGTCGGAGTGTCGATCCGATGTCGGAATTCTTGTGGTCGCACGTCGCCGGCAAGATGCGTGGCCCCGTTCGAGTGGCCATTCACATGGCAGTCGAAGCAAGTCACTCCGCGACTGGGACGCAAGGATCGGCGATCATCGGTGTGATTGAACTGCTGCTGCGGGAAGGGAGTGACCAACAACCGCAATCCTTCCAGTTGTTTCGGGTTCAGGATCCCGTTGAAGATATCAAACGCATTGTCGATCGTGACCAGTTTCCCCTTTGATACATCGCCCAGATCCGGGCGAGTGGTTAAGTAAATCGGTGGCGGGAATTCCGGCAGGAAATGATCCGGCAAATCAAAGTCGAGATCGAAGCGCGTCAGGTCACGCCCTTCTTGCTTCTTGATTTCTTCAATATGGAACTTGGGAAACACCATCCCCCCTTCAGGGTGGTTGGGA
>CBIHQO010000627.1:0-4567 GCA_966211735.1 uncultured Schlesneria sp. | reverse complement strand
GGAACAAATCGTCGAGCTGGCAGGCGGTCCCGGCAGTCGAATCGCGGTCTTCCCGACGGCTAGCGGCGACCCCGTCAAAAAAGGGGGCTGGGTCATCTCGGCTCTCAACAAAGCCGGAGCCGATGCGTTCCTGGTCCCCGTCGCCTGGCGCAAGATGCCGTTGTCACCTCAAGCAGCCGTGGCTGATCCGGAACTTGTCGAGCAAGTCCGTGAAGCGACTGGAGTCTTTCTGATCGGTGGCGGTCAGGACAAGATCGTCAAAGCGCTATATACGCCCGAAGGACAGAACACACCCATGTTGGATGCGGTGTGGGAAGTGTACCGCAAAGGGGGTGTGATCGCGGGGACCAGCGCCGGCGCGGCCGTAATGAGCCGCATCATGTTTCGCAACGCCGATTCGGTGCTGGATACGATGCTGCACGGAGTTCGCTTTGGAGAAGAGATCGATCGAGGTCTAGGCTTTCTCGATGGCGACTGGTTTGTTGATCAGCATTGCCTGGTGCGTGGGCGATTCGCTCGAGCTCTCGTCGCAATGCACGATCAAGGTTTCAAGTACGGCATCGGGGTCGACGAAAACTCGGGGATCATCGTTCGCAATGGCAAGGACATTGAAGTCATCGGCTACAAAGGAGCGCTGGTGATGGATCTGTCACGAGCTGAACACGATCCGAAGCTGGGGCGATTCAATCTAAAAAACGTTCGGCTGACATACCTTGATCGCGGCGATCGCTACGACCTGAAATCGCGTGAAGTGACACCAGCCGATGACAAGCTTGATGACGAAGTCCTGGATCCCAAATCACCCGACTTCGATCCGCACATCAATAGCAAGCTGTTCTTTAACGACATCCTCGGCAACATGACTGTCCCCGATCTGATGGGCAAGCTGATGGAAAACGTCGAGGGCGAGGCCATCGGGTTGGCGTTTGACGGCATCGAAGCCCGACAGCATTCCGTTGACGGCTTCGAATTCAAGTTCACTCGTGATAAAGAGAGTTTCGCCTGGTATACCGAATCATATGGTGGTGATGACTACACGGTGTTGAACATCCGTGTCGACATCCGCCCGATTCGAATCACGGGCCCACTATACGACGTTGAAGAAGATCACCGCGCGGTGAGCACCAAACCATGAAACAGAGAAATTGCCTTGTGTAGCAGGTGAGGACCGATGCTAGACCGCCGACAATTGTTGCCAAACACAGCTCGACCAGCGAAAGCGGGTCGGGCTGTCGTCGTTTTTGGGGTCCCTCCATAAAGATCTTCGCGAGAAATTCTTGAATAGGATCCATGCCAATCCTCGTAATGCAAAGTTGCCATCCATGCTGAATCTCGTGTGCCAACGTCAGTCCGGATCTGGACTGACCGATCGGAACCGTCACCCATCAGGGAGGATGATATGACGCCAGAAGTGAATCGTTCCAAGTTGTTCGTCATCGATACGAACGTGGTACTGCACGACGCAGGTTGCCTGCGAAACTTCGAAGAAAATGACGTCGCCGTTCCGATCACAGTTCTGGAAGAACTGGATCGTTTTAAGAAAGGAAATGAAGATCTCAACTTCCAGGCGCGCGCCTTCCTGCGCCGCGTCGATGAACTGACTGGCGACGTGCTCGCCCCTGAAGGAGTTTCACTTGGTGATGGACTGGGCTCAATCCGCGTCGTTCTGGAAGCAGAACACAATAAAAGATTAGAGCAAGCGTTCCTGGCCGATTGCCCCGACCATCGAATCTTGAATGTGGCCCTGACTCTGCAGCAACAGGAGGCACCTCGACCGGTCGTCCTCGTGACCAAGGACACCAACCTCAGAATGAAGGCCAAGTCATTTGGCCTGACAGCTCAGGACTATATCACTGACAAAGTCGAAAGCTTCGACAAGCTTTACACCGGAAAGCGACTCGTCAGTGACTTACCCTCAGAGACCGTCAGCCAATTCTTTGTAAACGGAGGTCATGTTCCCGCCAGTGACTTGGATTGCGTGACTCAACCGATTGCGAACGAAAACTTCATTCTGCGCAACGGCAGTAAATCGGTACTGGCGACTTACTGCCCGCAGGAGCGGTCATTCGTCCGTATCGACAAACTCGCGGCTTCGGGAATTGCACCGCGCAACGCCGAGCAATCGTTTGCTCTGCGGGCTCTGCTCAACGACAATCTCAAACTGGTGACGCTGACCGGAAAGGCAGGCTCTGGCAAAACGCTGTTGGCATTGGCTGCCGCGATGGAATGTAAATCGCGATACCGTCAGATCCTGCTGGCACGTCCGGCCGTTCCGCTCAGCAACAAAGATCTCGGTTTTCTGCCGGGGGACCTTGGTGCGAAGCTGGACCCGTACATGCAACCGCTGTACGACAACATGGCGGTCATGCGACATCCGCTGGGAGATCTGGCTGGAGCACCCAAGGTGCAGGACTTGTTAGCGGCCAATCAGTTGGAGGTCACACCACTGGCCTACATCCGCGGCCGTAGCCTGCAGCGAGTCTTCTTTATCGTCGACGAAGCTCAGAACCTGACGCCACACGAGATCAAAACGATCATTACTCGTGCGGGCGAAGGAACCAAGATCGTCTTTACAGGCGATATCCAGCAGATCGATCATCCGTACCTGGATTCGCTGTCGAACGGACTCAGTTACATGATCAACCGCATGGTCGGTCAGCCGCTGTATGCGCACGTCACCTTGGAGAAGGGTGAACGCAGTGAACTGGCCGAGTTGGCCAGCAATTTGTTGTAAGCCACGCGAACATCGCGTGCTCAGCCATGAACGGGTCATGGCTGAGCACGGCGATTTATCCGGAACATTTATGACTGGATACTACTGATTTCGTCATTCCCGCGCAGGCTGGAATCCAGCGAGCCAAGAGAAGGTGTCGAGGTCAGTATCTTGGTAGCGGGGCAGTTTGAACTACGACTCGCATTCGGGTGCTGACAAATTAATTTGAGTACGGAAACTGCCAACAACTGAGGGGCAAGTTGACCGTATTGTTAGAGCCGACTCTGCGCACGGGCGGCGTGAAGGGCGTGTTGCAGGAAAGGTCTGAAATATTCCGAGTAAGTTGGCCCGAGCAGGTCATGTGGATGAGAATCGTCGTCAGACCGCGCGGAACAACCGATCAATGTCCAGCGTGCGGAACGCTCGCGAAACGTGAATAGCCACCAATCTCCATGCTCGTTCGTCATTCGTAATTTGTAGAACGCCCCTGAGCGACCGGACGAAGACCCAACTTCCGTTGTGTGCGAAATTGCGGAGAGCAATTCGTCAATCGTCTCGTCAACAGGCTCATCCGTCGGCGTCGGGAATATGCCACTTTTGACCGTTTGCCAATAGGCAGTGACGAAATCGCGAGCAAACGAGGCAAATCTCGCTTCATCGGTATGTTGCATTTTCCGGATCTCACGAAAGGCACTGCATTGTCGCCTACACGGGAGCAAGAGAATGAGCCGTTCAATCGACCATTGAGCCAGTTGCAGAAAGTTCGGGCTAAGCGCGACGCCCCTTCAATCCACACGCTTCCTGCACGCGTTTCAGGACTTGCTGTCCCTTCGCGCGAGCCTTTTTCGCCCCCGCCTGCAGTACCTCTTCGACGTAAGCAGGGTTCGCCGCGAGTTCCGCTCGCTTGGCACGCGCCTCTGCGAAGTAACTCATCGCGGCCTCGTACAGAGCCTGCTTGGCTTCGCCGTAGCCCATGCCACCCGCGCGATAACGCGTGGCCAGGGTCGCTTGTTGCTCGGGTGTCGAGAACAATTTGTACAGCGTGTAGATCGAACAGGTGTCAGGATTTTTCGGCGCTTCCATGGGTGTCGAGTCGGTCTTGATCGACATAATCTTTTTGCGCAACGGTTTTTCCGCTTCGAAGATCTCCAAAGTGTTGCCGTAGCTCTTCGACATCTTTTCGCCGTCCGTCCCCGGCACTTTGGCTCCTTCTTCCAGAACGCGAGCGTTCGGCAGATGCAGGTACTCGCCACCGAAGATCGAGTTGAATCGCTGAGCAATATCCCGCGTCACTTCCAGATGCTGGATCTGGTCCGCCCCAACGGGAACGATGTCGCTGTCATACAACAGGATGTCGGCGGCCATCAGGACAGGATACGTGAACAGACCCGCGTCCGCGGCGATCCCCTTGGCCACTTTGTCTTTGTACGAGTGACATTTCTCCAGCAGGCTGAACTGTGTGACGGTCATCAGGACCCACATCAGTTCCGTCACTTCGGGAACATCCGACTGTCGGAATAGAGACGCCTGATCTGGATTCAAGCCGAGTGCCAGCAAGTCGACGGCCGCGTCCCAGACGTTGTCTTCCAACTGCTTGCGATCACGAACAGTGTTCTGCGGGTTTTTAGGGGCTTTTAAATAACACGACTGTTCGTTGTTCTGCAGAGCGATGTACTGCTGGATCGCTCCAAAGTAGTTACCCCAGTGAAACCGACCTGTGGGCTGAATTCCGGAAAGGACGCGCATGACTCACCAAATTATGTAAACAATAGACCGATTGAACTTTGCCGTGACAAATCACCTAAGTCACAAGGGCCGTGCCACTGCTTGGCCGTTTCGGACAAGCAGTGCGAA
>CBIHQO010000626.1:0-4578 GCA_966211735.1 uncultured Schlesneria sp. | reverse complement strand
CGTAAGTGATCTTTGGGCTCTTCCCCTTGATTTCACGGATCCGGTCGAAGATCACGATCGTATCGTTCAGTGAGTAACCGACGATCGTCAACAAGCAGGCGACCTGCCCCATGTTGATCTTAAAGTCTTCCAGACCCAGGAAGGGCCCCAGCGGGGTCTTGCTCAGATAGGCTCCAACGGCGATGGCACCGAGCACCACCAGCACGTCGTGAGCGAGTGCTGCCACGGCCGCGTAGCCGAAGTAAACCTTCTCAAATCGGAACCAGATGTAGATGATGATCATGATCAAGCTGGCCACAATCGCCAGCAATGCCAGCTTCTTCGTCTCGTTGGCGACCGACGTGTCGAACGCATTCACTTCTTCGAAGAACGGCTGCTTGCTCAACGTCGCCTGAATATCTTTCAACGCCGTTTCCAGATCCGTTGTGTCGATCTCCTTGGCGGTCAACACCGAGAATTCTGAAAACTTTGGACTGGCTTTGCCAACCGATTGATTTCCTTCATCAGCCGCCTTCGTCCCGCGAGCGGATAGCAGCAACTGCACGGCGTCGTACTTCGGTTGCTCTTTACCGACCTTCAGTTTGGTCAGTTCTTTGGCGATGTAATCGATCACAGTCGCTTCAGACATGGCTCCCGTGAATATCAGATCGGCCTGATGGCCTCCCTGGAAACGAGTCTTATTCGCAGGCAGCTTCTCGGTGATATCGCCGACTTTGAAGTCGTTGAGAGTGACGCGACGCAAGGCAAATTCGGGACCTCCGAATGCTTCGTTGATCTTTTCGCCAACCTTGGCCGTATCGGGTTCGGTGGTCCGAACACGGAATCGCTTCCCTTTGACGGCCGCTGCATCCTCGCCGCTCAACGTCAGTCGTTCGAGGCTGATACCATTGGGGAAGGCAGCTTCCAGCGGGGCGCGAACCGCGTCAGTCGCCTGCGGTTCGACAAATTCGAATGTCACCATCGTTCCACCGCTGAAGTCGATGTCCATGTTCTGCTCGCCCCGTGAGACCAGGCTGAACAGACCGACACCGATGACGATGGCCGAAAACGCGAAGGCCAACAGACGCTTGGCGAGGAAATCGACTTTCGTTTCCCCCAGGAACTGCATCATCTTCAACGTCTTGACCCATCGCTTGCGTTCGAGGATGTCGAAGCACAGGTGGCCGAAGTACAAGCACGAGAACAAGCTGACCATCAAACCGATGAACAGCGACACGGCGAAACCACGGATCAGGTCGGTACCGATCAGGTACAGAATGACCGCCGTGATCAGGGTCGTGACGTTACTGTCGATAATGGCCGCGAACGCTTTGTCGAAGCCGTTCTTGATCGCCAATCGCAGACTGACGCCGCGGGCCAGTTCTTCACGCATTCGCTCGTAAATCAGCACGTTCGAGTCGACGGCCATACCGATGGTCAGCACCAGACCTGCCAGGCCTGGCAACGTAAAGGTGGCCGAAATGAAGGCCATCGCCCCGACGACCAGCAGCAGGTTTAACGCCAGCGACAAGTCGGCGATCACACCGGCGACCAGGTAGTAGACCAGCATGAATACGAACACGGCGACCGCCGAGATGATGATCGCGGTGATCCCCTTCGTCTGTACGTCGATCCCCAGCAATGGGCTGATCGTAAACTCGCTGACGGGGTTTTCTTTGAGTGGAACAGCCAACGCACCGGCGTTCAACACGCCGACCAGACTGTCGATGTCAGCCTTCTTGAAGTTGCCGGTGATCTGACCGGTCGAACTGATCACTTCACGAATCACAGGGGCCGACTGAATCTTGCCGTCCAGCAAAATCGCCAGTTGTCGCTGGGCACCGTCGGTCTTGTCCGGAAGATTGTCGCTGGTCAGCTTATGAAACAGAGCGGCTCCGCGAGCATTGAACGTAAAGGCGACCGCACCAGCACCATTGCTGTCGGTCGTGGCGCGAGCATTCGTCAGATAGGAGCCGGTCACAGCTCGGTTGGGGGGATCATGCTTGATCAGCAGTTGCGGCACCTGGACTTCTTTACCGTCCCGATCAAGCCGCGGAACCGATCGAAAGCCGACGTTGGGATATTCGCGCTCGCGGTCTTTCTTGTCAGCCAGGTCGTGCCAGGCGGCAACAATCACACTTTCATCACCGGATTTGCTGCGCAGTTCATTGATATCGCTGGGCAACTTGATCGCCTGGTCGATCAGGGCCTGGTCGTTGCGAGTCGTGGCAACGATCCCGAACTCCAGGCTTCCCAGCTTGACGATCAAGCGTTTCTTTTGCAGAACAAGGTCCGGATCGGCACCGGGAATGATGACTTCGATACGGTCTGTACCAACGCGTCGGACATCGACTTCTTCAGCACCTGACGGGTTGATACGCTTGCGAATCGCATCGACCATCTTCTCGAGAGTGGCCTTGTCGACGGACTTCCCCTGCTCTTTCGCGGCGGCGAGATCCACTTCATAGACGAGGTTTGTTCCCCCGGCCAGGTCGATACCCCAGTGAATGGCATCTCGCCACGTCCGGCGAACATAGGGTTTTTCATCAGCCGCTGCGATTTCGGGATCTGTCCCCTTCAGATTCGCTTTGCGAGCCGCACGTTCTTTCATCACCTTGGCTTCGTCCAACCGACCAACAATCTCCTGGTAGGCGAACGGCCCTAAGGCCATGAAAATGGTCATCAGGACGACGCCGATCCGGCCCGACAGATCGTCCAGCTTCAACGACCTTGCGATCAATTTGCCGAGCAAAAAGGGCGCAATGAAGATGACTGCCAAAACGCCGAGGATGAGCCAGCCGTGGGTCTTCGGCGCTTCCAGCTGTTCTTGAAGGAGAAGCAGGCAGTTTCCAAATCCGTCCATTCGTGAGTTCCGTCCTAACGTCGTTGTTCGTGAATTCAACTATCTCAGAGATGACGGACCGCCAAGGCCCGATTGGTGAATCAAAGCGTCGCGACGAATGACTTCGATGTCATGTCGTTTTGGGAGGTGTCTCGGTCTCATCTCCAAAGACTTCGGAGATGGCGGTCCGACGAAAACGGATCCGGGTGTTATCAGACACCTTCACGGTGACCTCTTTTCCATCAGCGGAAATGTCAGCAACACTACCGAGAATGCCGCCAATCGTCGCCACGCGATCGTTCTTCTTCATGTTTTTCAGCATCAAATCGCGGCGTTTTTGATCGCGACGGCGTGGTGAATCCATGAAGTAATAAAGTGTGAAGATCGCCAACAATGGCAACAGAATGATCCAGATGCCGCCTGTATCTTTCGGGGTTTCCCCCTCAGCGAAAATGACCAATGAAGTCAGTGAAACTAGCATTCGTTTTCAACAAGTCCCGCAGGCGACAGATGATCCGGCCAAATTTCGAAGTCGGCATCTTAAACGGATCGCTGCCAACCGGCAAGTTGAGCCGCCCGGAACTCTGCCGACTTTCCTTCCCGGATCGCCTGCCGCAATTTTTTCAGCATCTGCTGATAGTAGGCGATGTTATGCCAAGAGAGCAGGATCGGCCCCAGCATCTCCTTGGCCATAAACAGGTGTCGCAGATACGCTCGACTGAACTGCTGGCACACCGGACAGTCGCATTCGGGATCGAGCGGCTGTGGATCGGTCCGGTGCTTCAGATTACGTAGTTTCAGCGTTCCTTCGCTCGTGAACGCGGTGGCATTTCGGCCATTTCGAGTCGGCATGACGCAGTCGAACAGATCGATCCCTCGCAAGACCCCTTCCACCAGATCCACCGGCCGACCGACCCCCATCAGGTATCGGGGACGATCCTCCGGAAGCATCGGGACCGTGTAATCCAGTGTCGAATACATATCAGCCGGTGCTTCTCCGACGCTCAGACCACCAATCGCATAGCCCGGAAAATTCAACGGGAGCAGGCCCGCCGCGGAACGCTCACGCATTGCCTGATGTGTTCCACCCTGCACGATTCCGAACAACGCCTGATCACCGCGCTTTTGTGCGTCCCGGCAACGAGCGGCCCAGAGGGTCGTTCGATCGACGGCGTTCCTCATCTTCTCTGGGGGAGCGTCGTGGGGCGGGCACTCGTCCAGGCACATGATGCAATCTGCCCCAAGCTGCTCTTGAATTTGGACGGCCTGTTCTGGCGAAAGCTGAAGCAAGCTGCCATCAATATGCGAGCGGAATACGACTTTGTCGTCATCGATCTTGCGAAGTGTCGCCAAGCTGAAGACTTGGAAACCGCCGCTGTCCGTGAGAATCGGACCGTCCCAGCCCATGAACTTGTGCAAGCCGCCCATTTCGGCAACGACCTCCGCACCGGGACGCAGGGCCAGATGATAGGTGTTGGACAACACCATCTTCGCCCCGGCTTGTCGCAACTGTTCCGGAGTCAGGCCTTTGACCGTGGCCAAGGTTCCCACCGGCATAAAGGCGGGCGTTTCAATCGTTCCATGCGGAGTCTGCCAGCGGCCCACGCGAGCCCCGGTAACAGGATCGACTGCATCAAGAAAAAAGCGGAAAGCGGACACGTATCATTCACTCCCAGTTGCCGACCATTCGGGAGGGGAAGAATACATGGATCGCCCGCGGCACGAAACCCGCCAGTAGGGTGTGTGGCGGCGTGGGA
>CBIHQO010000625.1:0-4587 GCA_966211735.1 uncultured Schlesneria sp. | reverse complement strand
CAGCGATAGTGCAGCGGTCAGCAGGTCTTCGACTTCACTTTGATGCGCTTCAAACAGATCCTGCTCGGTTTCCACTTCGATGTTGTCGCTCGTTACGACGGCCGATTCAAAAAAGCGAGTCGGCGGAAGCTGCTTCGGATCGCCGGCGATGACGACGCGTTTGGCACGCGTCAAGACTGGTAACGCCTCTTCGAGGCGACATTGCGAAGCTTCGTCGAAGATGACGACATCAAACATCGCTTCCCGAGGAAAGATCTGAGCGACAGTTTCGGGGCTGGCCATCCAGACAGGACGTAGATCAAACAGCGGGTCGCCACCTTCGATCTTGCTGCCGACGGCCACCACTTGTCGCAACCGCATGGCCCGCTCGCCGCGCGTTGTCAGCCGTCGTCTGAGATCCGCACCGGCACTGTTGAGTCTTGTTCCTGTCGAAGCCAGCAGACGCTCCTGTTGTCGATGAACCCAGTAGTCGAGAACAAGCTCTCGCACCTGCGGCTGCTTCTCCGCTTCCAATTGATGGACTTCGCGGAACAGGTTCGACAATCGTGTCCCATCCAGACCCTGCAGTTGCAGGTTCGATTTCAGCCACTGGTCAATATCCGCGGTCAGGACCAGGCGGCGGACCTCCTTCATCGCGGACTGAGTATCAGGGTTGGTTGAAAGTGCTTGTTCAACGATTCGTCGCAACGAAGTCGGCAGACCCGCTAGAATCGTTCGCAGGCGAAGCACTTCGCCCAGTGAGTCCAGGCTGTTTGACAAGCGCTGCAACTCGTTACTGATCGACTCACCACAACACGCGCGCTCCAGAATCCGGCTTTGCCACTCGGGAAGAAACAATCCTGATTCGGCCAACTCAAGCCGGAGATCCTCCAACAACTCGCCCCGTACCGTTGACGCTTCAAGAGCATCCAGGAACTTGGCATTTCCTCCGATCAACGATGTCTGTGCCGATTCTTTGATGGTCGCCAATGCTGCGTGCTGGCATTGGTTCACCGTCTCAAATAGCAGCTCGAGGCGTTCGCATTGCTTCAAGAGAAACGCATCGTCGGCGAGCATTCCTGCAGTCTCGCGCTGGCGAGTGTTCTCTGTCAGTTGTCGCAGCATCGCGGCTATCAGTTCTCGCGAGGTCACTCCCGTCAGGAACGCGAGCAACTGCGTTGCGGATGCGGCATCTGGCGGAAGTCCATACGACAGTAAAATCGCCTGCGCGCGATGTCGAACGCCAAAATTGAACCAGCCGTACCAGACGCTACAACACTTTAAATACGCTTGGAGAGCTCCAATCTGAGCGGCGATTTCGCCGTTGGATGTCTTCTTGTCGGCAAGGACCAGTCCGAGTCTGGGATCCAACGCTGACGACTCAATCTCCTGGCGGGCCGACCTCATGCTCTGAAGGAGTCCGCTCGCACGTTTGATCTCTGCTGAACTCGCTTGCGCCCATCGCTTTCGCCACCTCGGATCAACTTCGTCCAAGCAGCACCTCAGTCCGGCCTTGAGGTTCTTGCGAGCCACCAATTGCTGCGGGAAGCTCGTCGCCAAAGCCTCATCGTGGCCGCCGGTACTCTTCTGCTGGGGAACGATAAAGTGGGGAATCGCCTCGTTACGAGTCCGGTCCATCTCCATGGCAATCGCGATCAATTGCGAGAGGTGCTCCCGGAGGCGCGAGGCAGGCTGTTCTAGAAACTCTGCCAGGGGCATGCCAGCGCACACTCTCCACGGATGCTCAGTAAAACCGACTTGGATCGCTCGCGTGACGATGTCTCGAACTTCGGTCAGATGTTCGTCCAGCATCTCGACGGTTACAGGATCGGTGGCCGCAGCATCATTTGTCGCCTTTGTTCGCGATCGTCGCGATGCTTGGGGCGGTTTGGGAGACTCGTTGATCGGGTCACCTTCTGCTTTCGTCAGCAAAGGCAAAGCGCATTCGAGCCATTCGCCCATTCGTTGATGGAACGAAGTCCGTCGTTGAGGATCTGTCGACATCACCAGCGACCACGCACCCAGCAGCGTGTCGTAAGACTTCTGCAATTGCTTGTCCAAGCTTCGCAGTTGTGACGCCGCGCGGTCGCCGGTCTTCGTGCTGGTGAGCTGCTCCAACTGCTCGCGGATCTGCATGTATAAGTTGCGTTGATCATGCTGCGGATCATGAATCAAAGCACATAACGACCCCAGGCCGAGATGCTCCAAGCGCCGCGCCACAACATCGAGCGCCGTGCGTTTGTCGCACACCAGCAGCACGCGTTCTCCACGCGCCAGGTGATCGCCGATGATGTTCGTGATCGTCTGGCTTTTGCCGGTTCCCGGTGGGCCATGAATGACCAGGCCTTGCGACTCGCGAGCCAGACGGACCGCTCGGGACTGGCACGGATCCGCCACTGTCACGAGTCGCTCGTTGTCGACATTGCGGCGGTAATTGGATGGCGCGGCTTCAGCTCCTGTGATGGTGCCGGCATCGGTTGGTTCCGGTGGCTCTTCCAGCAACGCCTCTGTCGAGATGAAGCTCTGGACCGGCCCCTGCAAGCCGTCCGGTGCCGCGGACATCGCCTGCATGTCTCGTAGCAGACCCTGGTTGTTCATCGGGAACAAGCCAATGACCGCTGCCATCACGATCTCAGGCTTGGCATCGTTGGCCTCAGTCCGTGGGGCAGCTGCTAATTGATCGAGGGCTGCGGCTGTGATCGTGGGCTGAGGCAAGTCAAGCGCCTTCGCGACTCGGCCAGTCAGGTCGTTCAACTCTTCCCAAGAGTCAACGGTCATTGAATTCGCGGTTGATGTGTTCGTGCGTGATTCCGTGCCGGGTTGTTCGCCTTCCTCCGCATTCAAGAGGGGCACGGTTTGCTGGGGCAGTATCGACTGGCCGGTTTGACGCTCCAGCCAGGCAAACAACGCTTCATTCGGGACCAGGAAATCGGCTCCGTCATGAAGCCCTGCGATGGCAATCACCGGACTTAACCCGGCTCGAAGTTCGAGTGAGATCGGGATGAATGCAATGGGAGCCAGCAGGCGCTTTGTCCCTCCAGTCACCGATCCACCCACGCCGGGCGGCAGACTGAGCAGGGGGAATCCGACATGCAGCACATGGACACCCGTATCCTGTTCGTACTCGCGCGCATCCTCCGCGAGTCCTCGCAGCTTAGTGAGCACGGTTTGTTGGGCAGACCAGTTGTCTTTCTTGTGCTGGTCTTCCCGGGAGATTTCGGCAAGTGGTTCACTGTCGGGGGGCTTCTCTGACTCTTCGCCAGATGCTGCTGCGGGTTTCCGTTTGCTGAACGGCTTGCCAGCATTCTTCGGCGCGGTCACACGGGCTTGTAACTGCGTGGCCTGCTTATCTGAGAGAAGTTGTCGCAATGCGTCGCCGGGGCTGATGTCCTGCAATTTGGCGAACTGCATCCAGTCAATCCGCTGCCGACTGGAATGCGGCCGGCAATTCAGATTGGGTCCGCTGGTCAATCCGGCAAACAGCCGATCCAGCATCTTCGAAAGGATCTGATTTTTGGACATCAAGGCGACTTCGGCGTGGAAATTGTGCGATGTGCCGCGAGTACGTGAGGCAGCCTGGATTCTGTAGACGAATACTCGACGGGGCGACAGACCAGATTTCTACAGCAGTCGAAGTGCGGGAAGCAAACCACTTGGCAGGTCGTGAAGATCAGGATGCAGCGTGTGCGCGAGCAACTCGACGCTGTCGACCAGTCGCGGCCCGGGTCGGCTGAAGTACGAATTCCCATCAATGACAAACACATTGCCTTGCCGCACGCATGTCATTTCGGCGAAACCCGGATATTGCTTCAGCAGCGGAATATCGAGCAGCGTTCGTTCGACGTTAAAGCCGCAACAGGCGACGATCAGGAATTCGGGGTCACACAGTCGAATTTCTTCCCAGGCGGTCGTGCGAGAACGCTCCCCTTCCCGACCGATCCCCTCGACCCCGCCGGCAATCCGGACCAGTTCAGGCGACCAGTGGCCCGAGCAAAACGGCGGATCGACCCATTCCAGCAGTACGACGCGAGGCCGGTACTTCAACTGAGCATTGCGTTGGGCAACTCGATCGACACGAGCCTGCAGTTGTGTAATCACCTGATCCGCTCGATTGGAAATCCCGGCCGCATCACCGACTAGGCGAATGCAATCGAAGACTTCCGACAATCGCATCGGTTCCAGGTTGACTACCTTTGGTTGCCCTGGCAGCGAGCATGCAGCCGCCGTCACTTCTTCTTCGGCGACGGCACAAACGTCGCACAATGCTTGAGTCACAAGCAAATCTGGGCGCAATTGCTCCAGGGTCGGCATGTCGAGAGAGTAGAGTGCTTTTTGCGATTTCAGCCGCTCACGGACTAACCCGTCGATCTCATGACTGGTCGCGTCATGCGGGATCAGCGTGCGAGTCACCTTGGGGAGCGACTTCACGAATGGAGGATAGTCGCATTCATGAGTCACGCCCACGAGTTGGTCGGCCAGTCCAAGCTGACAAACAATCTCTGTGGCACTTGGTAACAGCGAGACGATTCGCAATGGGAATTCCTGTTCTCGGTCTGGCGACTTTGCGTTCAAACGATCTTCAAGCGGCCAAAGGCTGGATGGCAGATT
>CBIHQO010000624.1:0-4599 GCA_966211735.1 uncultured Schlesneria sp. | reverse complement strand
CCGCAACCTCGTGGAAACGAGACTGCGGCCTGTTGGTTACAGTGCCACATCGCTGGCTCAGTCAACGCGACTTAGTCAGCGGCGGTCAGGAGGGGATTTAACCTGTTTTATGTGCGCGCAGGAAGACCCTATTTCAACTATTTGGGGCAGAATTCACGAAATCGTTTCGTCGCTCAGTCGGCACTGGAACTGTCCGGTTCAACACTTGCACCGATGACGGAAAAGATGAAGCACGATGATAGTGGTGAGTCTCGTTTCTTGATCTTGCTGTGTGATCGTCAACGGGGAAGAGCACTGCTTGTCCCAAAGCGGCCAAGCAGTGGCACGAAAGCACGGCACATGGATTTTTGAGGGTCACGCTATGACAACGTGGCTGATTTACCGCAGTGGCGCGATGACGGATCGGCTTTGTTGGAAGATCAGGGTGCCGATTAGGTGGCCGTCTTTGACGGCGACGACGGGGGCTCCGTTCCAGGTGGGGTTCATCTTGTTTGCGGCTTCGATTTCCCAGATGGCGGCTTGGGGTTTGACGTTTGAGGCGGCCAGGGGATGGGGTGACATTTGCGGGTCGATGATGATCAGCATGTCTTCGGGTTCGGTCGGTTTGCGGAGTCGTTGCTGCGGCCACGTGGCGACTCCTTCGGCGGCCGCGGTTAGAGTTACGGTGGCGACGTCGCCGGAACGTTCGATCTGTTTTGGGTCGAGCTTCTGGTGCAGGCCGGCCACTTCCAGCACGATGTCACCGACGGGTCGCTCGGTGGGAACGAGCAGATCTGCCGGGCCGAGCAGGCGTTGGTTGTCGAGCAGCAGGACCCAGGCGCTGCGGTCGTAGTTGCGATTGAAGCCGAACATCTTTTCGGTCCAGCGGACGACCGCGCGTTGCGGTTCGGGGAGTCGGCCGTTTCCGGGACGCTGCGAGGTGAGCAGATCGATGTGGGGTCGCCAGGTGGTCCATTCGTCGCGGACCGAACGTTCGTAGGCGAAGCGCTGGCCGGAGCTGGCGAGTTCACCGGGTTGTTCGGGTGTGGCGAAGGCGATGCCGCCCTGGGCGATCGTGGCGAGGGTTTCGGCGGTGAGTTGCAGGCCCGTGAAGCCCAGGTTCATATCGATCCCGCTGGTGCTCCAGAAGACGCTGTTGCGACGAACGAGTGGGCGATAGTAGGCATCGATTGTGGCTCGCGCTTCGACTCGCGTTCCATCGGACGACAGGCCTACCGAATGGACCTGGCCCACCTTGAGCCCTCGATAGGTCACCGGCACTCCTTGATCGATCCCCCAGCGCTGAGGGGCATGCAACACGATCTCAATCCCTCCGGGCGGAACCAGCGCGACGGGGGCGGTTTCCAGCCCGACGAACGATTCGCATGGGGTCGCGTCGGCGGGAGCAGGTGACACGGCGACGTAGCGACCACCGACCAGCGTCTCCAGACCGCGGACTTCGGTGACGCTCACGCGTGGCCGTTCGACCCAGAACAGGCTTCCTTCGCGAGCGATCTGCCGTCCCATGCCACTCAGCCGGATCTGGACTGAGACTCCTGATAGGTCCTGATCGAGATCGACCTTGGTGACCTCGCCGATCATGATCCCGCGGTGACGGACGGGGTCACCCGCCTGCAGGCCGTAGCCTTCACTGAAACGCACAGTGATGTCGGAGTATTCGGTTTCATTGATCGTCGGAGGGGTTTCGATCCCCTCGAACTGATGGGCCGGAGGTGAATCGGCTTGGGCGGGTCGGACACCGAGGTACTTCGCGCCGACGACTGTCTCAAGGCCGCTGACTCGCGAGAGGCTGACGCGGGGTCGTTCGATCCAGAATTCCGATCCCTGGCGAGCGAGTGCTTCGGCCTTCTGATCGAGGATCACGCTGACGGCGACTCCGCCGAGTTTCGGTGTCAGTGCGACATCGGACACTTCACCGACCACGATCCCGCGGTAACGGAGCGTGTCGCCCGCTTTCAAGCCATGGCCTTCCGCGAAGTGAATGGAAATCTGCGGACCGTAGCGGCGCTGCGAACTGATGACCAGACCGATCGCGATGATCAGGCAGAGTCCCGTTAACAACCACAGCTTGGACACCATTCGCTGGGGAGATGATGACACGACGACCGCTTTTGGAAATGGCGTCGCTGCTGGCGTCGATGCGGAGGATGCCGATTCTATTGCCGGCGGCGGAGTCATGTTGGCAGTCATGTCGAAGCCTCATCTTCCCAGATCGTGTGTGGATCGAAGCAGAGCGAAGCCGCCATGCTGAGGACGACACACAAGACAAACGCCACAATCGCCGGGCCGAGGTGAAACGTCACCACGCTGCCGAGTTTGACCAGCATCACCAGGAACGCGAGCAGTAGCACGTCCATCATGCCCCAACGACCGGCATGCTCCATCAATCGATAGGTCGCCGCCTTATGTCGGCGATGCAGCAGGCTGAACAAGCTGAGTTCCAGCAGCAGCACCAGCTTGGCCAGGGGCAGGATGATCGAGAAGACCAGGACAATCGTCCCGACGAACCAACTGCCATGCTGAAAGAGATCGATCGTTCCCATCAACAAGCTGCTGGCATACCGATGTCCCAGACGTTCCACTTCGATGATCGGTAACAAGACGGCGGGCCAATAGAGGATGAACGCTCCCAGGGCGAGGGCAGCCGTTCGAGTGGCCACCGCTTTCGCCGAGCCGGACCTCTGGATCACAGTTCCACAACGAGTGCACGCACAAGCCTGCCCGAGCCGAACATCGGCCAATTCGTGAATCAGACCACAACAATGGCAGGCTCGCAGTCGATGCATCGGCGCTTCAGCCTCGCTGTTTGCATTTCAGGTAATAGCCCTGAACATCGGGAACGCAACTGCGACCATTGGGAGCCAATGTCACGCACCGGGCCTCGGGCGATTGGGCTCGCAAGACGGCGGCGCGGGTTCGAGCGACGCCACCTTCGTCGATATCCTGTTCGATCTCTTCGCGTGTCAGGCCAAAACAGGCACACAAGGGGGCGTCGATGTCTTTGATTGGAATCGGCCCGGGAATGAACGAGCGATTGACCACGCCGCCGAAGTCGTCGTAATAAACGACGCCGCACTGACCGTCCGGGCAGAAGTAGGCCGACTCGGCGAGGATCTTACGGGCTTCCTCGGGAACCCAGGCGGCCAGTGTCTGCGGCCCGACGCGATGGCCGGCCGAGTCGCATCGTGGACAGCGACTGTCGACCTGGTCGGGTTCACGCACGAACGCCTTGTTCATCGGTATCGACTTTCTCGGAAAACAATTCAGAGGTAGCCACGGATTGACACGGATCAACACGGATAGGGAATGAAGGGAAGATGCTGAGATCAGTTTAAATGCAGCAAGTCACTCAATTCTTGATCCGTGTTCCATCCGTGTTTCATCCGTGGCTCAGTTCTGGTTCTTCTTCGTTGCACTTGTCGAGACGACTCGTGATGTGATGTGGTTCACTGGTGCCATACAAGGCCATTCGTAGTAGTCGGTCCGTGGGTCGATCGCAGGCCAGTGCGTCGGCGGCGACGTCCTGATCGCGGAGTTCCAAATAGATCAAGTAGCGGTGCCCGAGATCGCTGAGTCGAACTCGTCGGCAGATGATCGCGGTTCCGATCAGCCCCATCGTCATCAGCAGAATCAGTCCGACACTTTCGCCACGTCCGATGATCGCCATCGTCACCAGTTTATACAGGCCCAAGGTGACCAAGGCGGTCGACAGGACTCCCTTCGTCAACTTGCAGGCCAGTTGGCGTCGAGACGTTTCCAGGTAATGCTGAGCGGTCAAAGCGGCCTGCAGCGCATCGCAGCGAGTGGCGATCATCTTCGACAAGCCTACGTTGCGATGATGCACTTCCGACAACAGCCTGGCACGCGAACACCAGTCCCAGGCAACTCGTTGAATTGTGGAAAGTCCGCTCAGATCGGATGCCGACGCGCTACGACGCACCATCTTCGGAGCACCAAACAGGCGGAAGCCCTTCGGTGACCAGCGTTCCAAGTAACCGAGCGCGATCACATCGAAGATCGCGAGTTGAGCGACTCGATTCACTCCACCTTTCAAGAACGCAATCTGATAAGGGTCGATCGCGTCGTCGTCGTCCGGCAAATCGACATCGCGAGTCCCATCGCACAGCCAGATCGCGACCGCTCCCGCGGTCAGCCCCACGAGGCCAATGCCGGTATACATCAACAGGAAGTATGGCAACTCCAGATCGGTCAAGATGTTGTGAAGTATCGCGTTCATGGAACAACTCGGGGATCGAGCACTCGAAACTAGTTTTCTGATCTACACCTTGATTAACGAAATCGGTCGCCGTTCGGATTGCGCCGCCAATGCGAATTCTGTCGAATGCCGTTGGAAATGTCGCTACTGGAGTTGATTCACTGTCGGCGGCTGACAACTTTAGCCAATCCGGGCACATTATTCGGGAGGCATTCGCGACAAGCATTCGCGGCTAACGACTGAGGCAGGGAGACACACTGCCCACTCTTCTCAAAGGATTCACAGCAATGGCCGAAGTTTCCCTGCTGATCGAAGGCAACGAGACTTAGCGGCTCGGCAGGAGCCTCGCCCTGAGTTTCAGGCGCATCTTTGGTCCTTTTTGA
>CBIHQO010000623.1:0-4602 GCA_966211735.1 uncultured Schlesneria sp. | reverse complement strand
TTCAGTCAAATCGCAGGTTCGTTGGCGGTCGTCTACATTACCGCGATGGACGCCGATGCAGGCACCGCGGAGGTGGTTGATGATTCAGCAACAGCACCATGGTCAGAGATGGTGAAGCGAGAAACGAGCTGTAAACTTCAAGAGGCAATGAAAGAACTGCCATCAGATGCTGCGGCTCTGGTGCGAGCCGTCTACTATGAGGATCGAACGCTACAAGAAGCCGCCGATCGGCTTGGTATCAGTAAAAGCTGGGCCAGTCGTCTACATGCGAAGGCATTGGAGCAAATGGCGCGGCATTTGAGACAAAGCGATCCCGGATAGGTGACGCGGTCCGTTCCTGCTGCTCAAAACATTCACTTCGCCGAACTTGGCGACAAACTGAAAGTCAGATGATATTGAATCTGTCTATCACCCGGTACAATCGAATCACAAGCATCAGGTAAAGCGTCAGGCGCAAGACGGCCGGTTTCATCTCCACCGCACATCCTACTGCGAATCGTCATTTCACATTTGACGCGTACAGTCGCCAATTCACTTTAATTGAGTAAACAATGTCAGTGTCCGTTCCCACGTTGGACTTTGAACGCCTACTAAGTCCAATTCCTGGAGCCAACCCCTGCGGAGAGAGCCTTCGCTGGGATCCCGTCTGGGATGAACTGAGTCAATTCCGGAAAACCCGGAAGGATCCGTTAGATGCCAATGCAGACAAGTCGGCTGAATGGGGCAAGGTCATCGATGTTGCAATCGAGGTTCTAAGCACTCGAACAAAAGACCTGTTGATAGCGGGATGGTTAACCGAAGCACTGGTGAGGGAATGTGGATTCGCCGGATTTCGCGATGGTCTGCGTCTCGTAAAAGGTTTTGTCGATCGTTTTTGGGAGGACGTTCATCCCCAAATAGAGGATGGAGATGTTTCAAATCGAGCGGCCCCATTTGCCTGGTTGACATCACACGATGGCGGTGCCCGGATGCCCGCTGCTCTTCGCGAGGTGCCAATCGCGCGATCGGCTGATGATACTACGCTGAGTTGGAATTTCTGGCACTTGCGACGCGTAACACCGCAAGGAAAAGAAGAAAAGGAAGACGCGTTCAAACGAAGAAATGCTGAGGCAGAACAGAAGCGGCAGATCTTTGATTCTGCAGTCGATGCCTCTCCAATTCCCTACTACCAGACACTGTTGGCCGATATGGATGCCTGCCTGACCGAGATCGATTCTCTCTCGGTCACACTTGATGAACGCTTGGGTGATCAGTCGCCGAACTGGAGCGAGCTTCGGAAGTCGATCGGAGACATTCGCGTTTTCGTACATGGAGTGCTGAAGCGCCGGGGTGGACTGGTCGATCCAGCGCCAGTTTCGCAAGAGGAGGGAACTGTGAACACCGCTGCCGCAGGTGGCCCCGCCGAAGACCTGCATTCCGGACCAATTCGTTCTCGCGCACATGCGATTGAGCGGCTGGAAGAGGTCGCCAATTATTTTCGTGAGACAGAGCCACACAGTCCAGTGGCGTACCTCGTGAGGCGGGCTGCACGTTGGGCAGGGATGCCATTTGAAGATGTCCTCGGTGAGCTCATTAAAGATGACAAATTGGTGAAACAGATCAGCGAGACGTTGGGAATTATTCCAGCCCCCCCATCAAAGTGAGCGTTCCTCGTTTTGCCTTCCGAATGTGGTTCGCCAGCTAAAGCCTTTGAATTTTCAGTTTCGAAATCCATACGAGAGGAGAGTTTTCCATGGCCAAAGAGAGTTTGCAGAAGAAGCTTGATCGCGTTCGTCCACCGCGAGTGCAGATCAAGTATGAGGTTTTCGTCGGCGATGCCATGGAGATGAAAGAACTGCCATTCGTCGTTGGTGTGTTGGGTGATTTTTCAGGCAAACCTGATAAGCCGCTGCCAGCACTTAAAGATCGGAAGTTTGTCGATATCGATCGCGACAACTTCAACAAAGTACTGGCGGCAATGGCACCCCGTCAGACTTTCCAAGTCGACGACACGATATCGGGTCAACCGGATCAAAAGCTGAATGTAGAACTGAAATTCCAAAACATGGACGACTTCTCGCCCGAGAACGTTGTGAAACAAATTCCCGTACTCCGAGCCTTACTCGAGCAGCGCGAGAATCTGAAGAACCTTTCCTCCCGATTGGAAGGAAACGACAAGCTCGACGAACTACTGCAGAAGGTGCTGGCAAACAGCGATCTGCGCAGCTCGCTTGCAAAAGAATTGGAAGCAGATGGCGGTACGAAGCCAACCAGTGAATAGCACGGTGCTGCAGAGCGACGCATCAGAGCAACGACGGCATATGCTTTAGATGGACCGGCACTCCAAACGGTCGTCCACGCACGAACTAAGACGTCAAACCTTCACATCCATTGAAACATTGAGGGAAATCACATGGCGAACGAAGAGCAGATGACACAGGCCGGAGGAGCTCAGACAACGACATCCGAAAGTGTGTTAGAAACGATTTTTCGCGAAGGGATCCGACCCGCGGACGAGCAAGAGAAGTCTCAGGCCGTCCAACTCATTGAAACGTTCGTGAAAACTCAAATGCAACCGGGCATGGTCGTTTCCAAAGACGCCCAACGCAGCATCGATGCCTGGATGTCGGTCATCGACAAGAAGATTTCCGAGCAACTGAACCTCGTCATGCATCATGAGGAGTTCCAGAAACTTGAAGGGAGCTGGCGCGGCCTGCACTATCTCGTCCATCAATCGGAAACAGGAACGGATCTGAAGATCAAGGTCCTGAATGTTTCGAAAAAGGACCTTCTAAAGGACCTGGAACAAGCCTCTGAGTTCGATCAGAGTGCGCTGTTCAAGAAGGTCTACGGAGAAGAATATGATGTCTTCGGCGGACATCCGTTTGGTTGCATGATCGGGGACTACGAGTTCGGCCGTCATCCGCAGGACATCGCTCTTCTAGACCGAATCGCCGAAGTGGCGGCCGCGGCCCATGCGCCATTTTTGTCGGCGGCCGCGCCACAGATGTTTGGAATCGAAAGCTTTACGGAGATCGGCAAGGCTCGCGACCTGGCCAAAGTCTTCGACAACGTCCAATATGCCAAGTGGAAATCATTCCGCGAGTCGGAAGATTCTCGTTACATCGGTCTCGCGATGCCGCACACTCTCATGCGATTGCCTTACGGGAAGGAGACGATTCCCGTCGAAGCATTCAATTTCGAAGAAGATGTCGATGGACGAGATCATAAGAAGTATTTGTGGGGAAATGCTGCGTATGCCCTGGGAACTCGACTGACGGAGTCGTTCGCGAAGTATGGCTGGCTGGCAACAATTCGCGGCGTGGAAGGTGGCGGTCTTGTCCAAGGGCTTCCGGTCCATACGTTTGAAACTGATGACGGCGAAGTTGCGATGAAATGCCCCGTCGAGGTGGCGATCGGTGATCGCCGCGAGAAGGAACTGAGTGATCTCGGTTTCATTCCGTTGCTGCATTGCAAGAACACCGACTACGCGGCGTTCTTCGGCACCCAGTCGTGTCAGAAAGCCAAGAAATACGACACCCCGGAAGCCAACGCGAATGCACGACTCTCGACCGCGCTGCAGTACCTGCTATGCGTTTCGCGGTTTGCCCACTATTTGAAGGCGATTGCTCGCGACAAAATTGGTTCGTTCATGGAACGAAACGAGTGCGAGGCATGGCTGAATCGCTGGATCAAGAACTACACACTGGGCAATCCCGAGACCGCCAGTTTTGAATCCAAGGCCAAGCGGCCACTGCGAGAAGCTCGAATTGACGTTCGTGATGACCCAGCCCGTCCGGGTTGTTACGAGGCCGTCGCTTTCCTGCGGCCTCACTTCCAGATGGAAGAGTTAAGTGTGGGCTTGTCCCTGGTTGCCAAACTGCCGGAAGCACGCGGCAAATAATCTGGCAGTGCGGTAATAGACCGTGGCTGTCGTCCAGGGGGAAGACGCGAGATTGCGGCGTTCTTCCCCCAGTATTCCAGGTCGTTTTGGCCAGTTCTCTCAAAATTGTCAAAAGGTCAGCAACAATTCTGCTCGTGTCGCGATGATAGTTGTGGGTGAAGCGATGGTCGAGTGGCGACGGACGCAACAACCAAATCATTTCAAATCAGGAGTCCGGGATCATGGCTGCAAACATTCTGCTAAAGCTTGACGGTGTTGAAGGCGAATCCAAAGTGGATGGTCACGAAAAGGAAATCGATATTCTGAGCGCTTCGTTCGGAGCTTCGAATGCAACTTCGGTGCATTTCGGCGGTGGTGCGGGGACAGCAAAGTGCAATGTACACGACCTGTCTATCGCCAAGCGTTGCGATGCATCGTCTGCAGACCTGTTCCTCAAGACCTGTACCGGCGAACACTACGACACCGCGACTTTGACTTACCTCAAGGCCGGGGGAAACGACAATACACAGGTTCCCTATCTGCAATATGAGATGACGGAAGTGTATGTGTCAGGCTGGCATCAATCAGGCGGTGGTGATCAATTCGCCCAGGAAAGCGTCAGCTTGTCGTTCGGGAAGGTCAAGGTCAGTTACTGGCCTCAGAACGACGACGGATCTCAAGGAGATGTGAAGGAAGTCACCTTCGACATCGCCAAGAATAAGAAAGAGTCCTGATGCGGA
>CBIHQO010000622.1:0-4613 GCA_966211735.1 uncultured Schlesneria sp. | reverse complement strand
ACTGGACTTGATGCCTTTGAGTGGGCACTCCAGGCGACAGAGCTGGGTGCCGGAGAACTGGTTGTCACCTCGGTTGATCGTGAAGGAACGGGGAAAGGCTATGACCTCGAGTTGACGCGTCGTATTGCCGAGGCCGTTCCGATTCCGGTGATCGCTTGTGGTGGAGCCGGTAGTGTCGACCACGTGAGAGAAGCAGTCACTCAAGGCAAAGCAGATGCCGTTTGCATTGCTTCGTGCTTGCATTACGAATTCATCCGCAATTTTCCGGCCGACGACGAAAGCTTCCAAGAGGAAGGTAATGTCGAGTTTCTGCGCCGCCAGGCTGTCTTCAAGAAGGTTCAGGGAACTTCCATTCCGGTTCTCAAACAACATCTTCACGAGAGCCAGATTGATTGTCGCTGGAAGCGAATTGCCAGACCCACCAGTGGTGTCTGACATACAAACCCCCGGTTCCGAAACAGATCTACGAAAATGACCTCACCTTCTCTGCGAGTTGCGATCGTCAATTTTGGACTCGGAAACCTCTTCAGCGTCCACCGCGCATGTCAGCGTGTGGGTCTGGATGTTTCGATCACGTCCTCCAAGGAGGACGTGATCGCTGCCGATGCCGTGTTGCTGCCGGGTGTGGGTGCCTTCGGTGAGGCGATGGCCAATCTGCGCCAAGCCGATCTTGTTGGACCATTGAGGTACATCTCTCAATCGGGGCGTCCGCTGATCGGAATCTGTCTCGGCCAGCAATTACTGATGTCCGAAAGCGAAGAATTTGGAAATCATCAAGGCTTAGGGCTGATCGAAGGTCCCGTAGTGCGATTCGGAAAGCCAATGGGTCCAAACGGGGAACACCTGAAAGTTCCCCAAGTTGGATGGAACCGAATTCATCGCCCGGACGGATCGGCTCCCAATGCCTGGGGCAATTCACCACTATGCTCGCTGAATGACGGCGCATACATGTACTTCGTCCATTCGTACTATGTGAAACCTGTCGATGCTTCGGTGCAATTATCGGTTTCTAAGTATGGTGATGTCGACTTCTGTTCCAGCGTTCGAATTGGCAATACCTGTGCATTCCAGTTTCATCCCGAAAAGAGCGGTCCCGATGGACTAGGCATATATCGTGAGATTGCCCGTTTCATTGCCCGTTGCCATGCTGAAAAGGATCTTCAAAATGTCGCATGAAGAATTGACTGCTTACTACGGTCTGCCCCCTCAAGTGAAATATTGTCGACGCTGCGTCATTTCCAATCAGCGTCCGTCGTCGACTCCGGAATTCAAAAACACCGCGGGTCGAAAAATCCAGACCATGTCCATTGATGGCGATGGTGTCTGCGATTCGTGTCGCTATGCCGACATCAAGGAGCAGATCGATTGGAAGGAACGCGAACAACAACTGGTTGCGTTGCTGGACAAGCATCGCAGCAAAGACGGGTCTTATGACTGCCTTGTACCTGGCAGTGGCGGAAAAGACAGCTGCATGCAAGCCCATATTCTGAAGTACAAATATGGGATGAATCCACTGACGGTCACGTGGCCGCCAATTCTTTACACGGACATCGGTTGGAAGAATTTTAAGAGCTGGCTGGATGTTGGCGGCTTTGACAACATTTCGTTCAATCAAAACGGTCGCGTCATGAAATTGCTGACGCGATTGTCAATTGAGAATCTGCTGCATCCGTTTCAGACATTCATCCTGGGGCAGAAGAACATTGGACCCAAGATTGCCCTCAAGTACGGGATCCCGCTGGTATTCTACGGCGAAAACGAAGCCGAGTATGGCAATCCGATCGCGGACAATAATAAGTCCTTGCGGGACAAAGCATACTATTCGATGCAGAACTTCGAAGAAATTCGACTGGCCGGACTTCCGATCAAACAAATTATATCGGAACACAATGTCAACCTTGCTGACTTGATGGCTTACCTTCCTGCGGAAGCGTCCGAGTACGACAGATGTCCGGTTGAAGTTCATTACTTGGGGTACTACCTGAAATGGACCCCCCAGGAAGCATACTATTATGCTGTCGAGAACACGGGGTTCGAGGCCAATCCGTTCCGAACCGAGGGAACTTACAGTAAGTACAACAGTCTCGACGACAAGATCGACGGATTCCATTACTACACGACGTACATTAAGTTCGGCATCGGCCGCGCCACATACGATGCGTCTCAAGAAGTGAGAAACAGGCACTTGTTGCGTGAAGATGCGGTCGCACTCGTGAAACGGTTTGATGGAGAATTTCCGGCCAAGCATTTCCAGGCAGTAATGGACTATATCGGAATGTCCCCTGATCATTTCATTGAACTATGCGATCGCTTCCGCTCGCCGCATCTGTGGTCAAAGGAAAGCGGCGACTGGAAGTTGCGACACCCAGTCTGGGAGGCCGATGTCGACGACCGAGCGGTGGCCTAAGCGTCTTCGCGAGTGCCCGCAGAACACGATCCAGGATGGATCGTCAAAATGCTATCAAAGTCTTGCGCATCAATTTGGGAATTCATCAGGAGCGACAAGGATGTCGCAGTGCCTTCCAGTCGTATTTCCTTCCTCGCAGATACGCGACGCAATCCAAGTCATCGATACCGCGGGTAAGGGTATTGCGCTCGTGATTTGCAATGACGGCAAACTACTCGGGACCGTTACCGACGGCGATGTGCGCCGCGCCATGCTGGCCGGCATCAGCCTGGAGGGTCCCGTTCAAAGCTTGCTGGATCGCAAAAAAGGTACCGTCGCCGAAGTTCCAGTCACTGCTGCCCAGGGAACCATCGCCGACGAGATGCAAGCCTTGATGCGGCGACATGACATTCGGCAACTGCCCTTGCTGGATGATCGGGGATGCCTTGTAGATCTGGTGCTGATCGATGATCTTGTCGTCGACATGCCGGTCCAAGCTGTGATTATGGCGGGTGGATTTGGAAAACGGCTGCGGCCTTTAACCGACGACACTCCCAAACCAATGCTGCACGTCGGCGACCGTCCCCTGATGGAACACGTCGTTGATCGCATCCGGGAAGCAGGGATTCGGGATGTAAACATCAGCACCTTCTATCTGCCCGAGAAGATCGTAGATCATTTTGGCGATGGGAAGAAATTTGGCGTCAATGTCAGTTACTTGCAGGAGACACATCCGCTCGGCACAGCGGGTGCGCTTGGCAATTTGCGCAGTATGGCAACCCCCGCACTTGTCATGAACGGCGACATCCTGACGTCCATCAACTATCGATCGATGTGGACTTATCACCGGAAGCAAAACGCAATGCTCACCGTGGCCACTCGTAAATATGAAGTCAAGGTTCCGTACGGGGTCGTCAATCACAATGAAATGTCGGTTACGGGGTTGGTCGAAAAGCCCACCTTCGGTTTTTTCGTCAATGCTGGTATCTACTTGCTGGAACCTTACGCGCTCCAACAAATCCCGCAAGACATGGAAAGCGGGACACAGTTCCATATGACTGACCTGATTCAACGGTTGATCGACCAGAACCGCAAAGTGGTGACTTTTCCTCTTCACGAGTACTGGCTCGACATCGGCCAAATTGATGACTATCAGCAGGCTCAGATCGATATGACGGCGGGCAGTACAAGTCTGCGTGCCGCTTGATTTCTAACGCAGGTTCCTCGTCACGATTGGATTTTTCATTTCCTGTTTTGACTGTTCAAAGCCGATCTGCGTGGCTTGAATTCACTCAACGAAGACAATCACTCTCCAATGGCGACCCCTCTATCAAAACATCTCTATCTCATCGCAGACATCGGTGGGTACGGGATATCGCAGGTCGCCTCCGGCTTGGCGCCGGTCTGCTTACTCACCGTCCTGGCAGTACTGCTTCCCGGTCAGTCGGTCGGTGAGTTTGTCATCCTTCAGTCGATTCTGGCGATCTTGTCGCCGCTTATGCTCTTGGGAACTAACAGTCGGCTCGCGCGAATCGCCCTTGATGGCGATGTCGCAGCAATTCGACAGTGCCTGGCAAATTGCATTTTAATTTCATCCGTTTCAACAATGTTCCTGCTGCTGGCTGCTCTTTTCACAGCGGCTTTCACAACAATCCTGCCGCCCGATCAGATTCAGTATGCTTTTCTCGTCCCTGTCATCTGCTTCCTGAATACGTTTCCAATACTTGCGCTCGATATCTGGCAAATGCAGCGCCGGTCTCACTGGCACTCTCTGCTGCGGCTTTCGCAGTCGCTGCTTGTCGTAGTCGGTGGGATTGCTGGCGCCTACACCTCTCGCGAGATCTCCGGAACGCTGCTTGGCCTCACAATTGCCGCCGGGACGACAGGCCTGATTTCATTGTGGGCGATGCTGAAGATGGCGGTTCTCGGGGCAAGACCAAACCTGGCAAGCCTGCGATCAGATTTGTCCTTCGGGATACCAATGCTGCCGAGTAACCTTGCGGCTTTTGCCGTCTTGTACACCGACCGATTTATGATCGCCAGATTCTGTGGATTGTCTGCAACGGGGGCCTATGGGATCGCCACCCAGCTCGCGTCCACAGTCAATATGGCCGTGACCCCGATCTGCACGGCAGCACCTCCCTGGATTCATTCACTGATGCAAAGTGGATCAACCGGACGTAAAACTCTGGCTCGTCTGACGATGGCCTATGGCGGAGTTGTTTGC
>CBIHQO010000621.1:0-4615 GCA_966211735.1 uncultured Schlesneria sp. | reverse complement strand
GTCGATTGCCTTATCGAGCGTAAACCCTTCCATGGCATCGTCCGACAGATACCGTCCGTCCAACGTAGTGATGTGCCATTCCTGCCATGTGTCCTGCTTTGATGCTTTGAGATTCCGTGATCGTGCGACACGCCGGAGACGTTGCTCAAGTGACTCCATTGTTCCTGCGTAATCTTCGATTTGTGGGCAAGTTGAAGTTTTCATTTCTTATTCCTTTTTGGTTTGTTGGGTCTGTTGAAATACTGCCTGGCAAGGTCGATATCCGAATCGGTGAATATTCGTCGATTGCCAAACTTCTCTTTCGGTTCGGCCAGATAGCCGTGAAAGAGTGCGACTTGCAAAGTCGGGTAGGATACGCCTATCCGCTTCGCAGCTTCCGCCATTGAATAACCATCCATATGAACCTCACTTATAAAGTGCGTGTATATACTATAGTATCGATGATTGCGAATAATTCCAGAATTCCTGACAATTTTCTAATTTTCGTGAAGTTATTTGTTGACAACCAGATTTTTTGCTGAATTGTGCTGTACGCCAAACAAAAAAGCCAGCCTTGGCGTGTCGGGCTTTCGTGAGTAATATATCGGTGGAATAAAAAATATATCGAGCGAATATATTCATGGAATAGATTTAATGGTAATGAAAAGCGGTTTTCCGACGGTGATTATTTTGTCCGTAGTGACAAATGAAAAAAGCCCGCACAACAATGCGGGCCTGCTTGGCAAGTGCTGCCTGACGGTTACGGACTGGGTCGCTTTTCCATCAACTCAATTGAATGAAAATTATCGTCTTCTCGGTGATCGAGGAAGCCGTCGGTTAATGCCTTAAGGAGGGGCGGGAAATTGGAAGTGACAATCCCCGTCGTATCCTTCATTACGACGAATGCTGTGGTGAGGCCATCGCTTGCTCTGGAATACTCGACATTTGGAAAATCGCTCCTGATCGCATCCCAGATGGAGAACTCTCGACTATTTTCACAACTGACTGACGCCACATA
This sequence comes from uncultured Schlesneria sp., assembly GCA_966211735.1. Lineage (GTDB taxonomy): Bacteria > Planctomycetota > Planctomycetia > Planctomycetales > Planctomycetaceae > Schlesneria. The sequence goes on along the minus strand of CBIHQO010000621.1, from coordinate 3,618 downwards.
GCCATCGGTGTAGACGTGCAGGACATCCGCCGTGCCTGGAGAATGTGTGCTCAGAAAGTCAGCGATCACTGTCGCTCGTGCCGTTTTTCCGCTCATTTTGTCCCTTTCGTGTGTACTTGATCTGTCAGAACCACATACGAAGAGCAGAAAGTCTCGCAATGGTTCACAAGACATGCCGTTCGCAAATGGATTGTGCCACGGAAAGGTGAGTTTGTAGAGCACTTTTGAGAAGTGCTTTTCCCTTACCACGAAGGTTTTTGTTGTAAAGCGAATTACTGTCTTAGTCTAAAAATGCCGTCAAAAAATGGGCTTCACGGCATCGTGAGAAATTCACCGCCCATGTTCAGTCCGGCGAGCCATCCGACAAAGTCTTCGTCTCTTCGTAGATCGCAAATGGCGTCGATCTGCGGCGTCGATTTGGACCAAGACCGCCGTTCCGGTTTAGGATTCGTCTTGCCGCCCCCCACATATACGACTTCCGACGTAACACTCATCTTCCGAACGAGTCCATTTCGGAAATGCACCTGAGTAAATGCGACTCGCCTACCTGATGGAAACTTCTCAAAACGCACGTGGATGGATTCAATCAATTCGGCGATCATGAAACGGAGTTTGGATCGCAATTCGATTTCTTCGCTACCTTCAGCGACTTCAAGTGCCCTGATGAGAGTTCCAGCTTCACCGATTGGATTTTGCTTCGCAGTTTCAAGTTGAAGAACGCCTTGCTCCTCTTTCAGCAACTTTAGTTTTCGATCCAGATCCTTGATGACATCGACCAGCGAATCGAATTCATCTTCTTCCGCAAGACGTGCTTTGAGAGACTTCAGCTTGTCACTTGTCTTGCTGATCAGATCTTTTACGACGAGTAGCCGTTTCTTGGCATCACTGATTTGGCTCTCGTTGCTTAGGTCCGAGACATCTACTTCCGATAGCCATGACAGAAAGTGATACTCGAAATCCTCATAAGGGAAGGTCAGCTTCTCTGCTCCGGTTGCTAAGCCTGCTCGTCGTCGATCAGACACCAATGCCGGAATCGACTTCTTCCCTTTGTCGATCCGAACGACTGTCGCACCGGTTCTGGCACATCGAATCGTCTTGCTGAATAGATTTGTCACTCTCGTTGAAGATCGACCTGATTGCGTTTGATTGATCTCACGTCGAGTTTGCAGTCCGCTTTGAATCGCCAAAAACTCCACCTCGGAAAGAAGCGAAGGGTAGTAGTCAGCAATTGGATCGCCGTCCGCTTGGCGATGTTTCTCGGTCTGATATTTGTTCGAAAAGCGAGGTTGATATTCGCCGATCAATGCTCGACTGGTGAGTACCTTGTACACCGAAGATGAATGCCAGTGTTTCGCATGGTCTCTCAATGTGGGCAGTCTCTCCTGATTCAGGATTCGGGCTATCGAAGATAGACCTAGTCCTGATTGAGCGAGTGTGATCAGCCTCTTGATCGATGCGACCTTAGCAGGAACAAAGTCGAATGCATCACGGTTCGGATTAAGCTTCAGCCAACCGGGGCATCGGGCCGAGACTTTGTGGCCCGTTCTTGCATTTAGTTTCTTTTCCGCCCAAGCTTCAGCGACTCGCTCAGATTTGAGTTTGGATTCGCCGTAACCTCTGCACATTTCGAGTATCGCCATGATCAAATTGGCGGGGTCATTGATGCTGGCTTGATCGAAAACGTTCTCCGGATTCGTTGTAATTATCGAAACGCCGTGCGATAGGATATTCAAGAAGAGCCGAAGAGCATCGCTGACTTCATTTCGTGATAAACGGTCAAGACTTTCAATTATCAGGCCGTCTGTCTTGATCTTGCCCGATTCTAGCCCATCAAGGAAAGCCTTCAGTTTGCCGGTCTTTGCGTTGCGTCCTCTGAAACCCGACAGCCCCAAGTCGTTGAGTTTGTACGATGTATACAGCTTACAATAAGTCTTACTCGCTGCGGTTTGGCGTCGAAAGCTGTCGCCCTTGGCCTGTTCTGGAGTCGAAAAGCGGATGTAAGAAACTGCAACAAATTGTTTTTTCACGACGTTACCCTTCGCAAAGTCCTGATGAGGACAAAGAGCAGAAAAGGGCGTTTTGGTTCAGATTCTCGCTAGAACCGGCTGAAATTTCTGAAGCAGGGCAAAACGCTCATCACCTGCTGATGATCGGAAGTCCCGGAACCGGCAAGACGTTGCTGGCGTCGCGCCTGGCGACCATCATGCCCGAACTCGCCCCGGAAGAGAGCCTGCAGACGACTCGGATCTGGAGTGCCGTCGGCCGCCTCGATCCCAGCCAGCCTCTGATGATACGTCGGCCGTTTCGATCGCCGCATCATACGATCAGCGAAGCGGGTCTGGTCGGTGGCGGCAGCATCCCGGCACCAGGTGAGATCAGTCTGGCTCATAACGGCGTCTTGTTCCTCGATGAACTTCCCGAGTTCAATCGGCGGACGCTGGAAGTGTTGCGTCAGCCGTTGGAAGACGGCACGGTGACGATCAGTCGCGCGATGGGGAGCCTGACTTTTCCCGCCAACATCATGCTGGTCGCGGCCATGAATCCCTGTCCTTGCGGCTATCGCGGCGACCCGAAGCGGCAGTGCAAATGCAACCCGCTGCAAGTCGAACGCTACATCGGCCGGATCAGTGGCCCGCTGCTGGATCGCCTGGACATTCATATCGAAGTCCCGCCCGTGCCGTTCCGCCAGTTGTCCGATCAGTCGGTCGGGACCAGCAGTGAGAAGATGAAGTCCGACGTGTACGCCGCCCGAGAAATGCAGCAGCGCCGCTTCGGCAAGAGTTCGCTGCGTCTGAATGGTCGGATGACGCCACCGCAGATCCGCAAATACTGCAAGCTGGAACCCGATGCCGAATCGCTGTTGAAATCGGCGATGGAAGAAATGGGTCTCTCGGCTCGAGCTCACGACAAGATCCTCCGGATCGGCCGCACCATCGCTGACCTCTCGGCCAGCGACAACATCAACAGCGACCACCTCAGCGAAGCGATCAACTACCGGACGCTGGATCGGTCGTTCTGGAAGTAGCCTGGGCTCGTCATGCCACTTTCCCGTGGCACCCGGAGGTGCAGCATGAAAACCGCTCACGCAGCACCGGGACCCTGGTTCGTGGTGATTGATGAACCGGATTGTGTCTCCGTAGCTGGCAAGAAGGCTCTGATCGATCTGCGGGACGATGAGTTCATCGATTGCAACACTGACAGCAACGCACGGCTGATTGCTGCCGCACCCGAGTTGCTGGAGGCACTCAAGAAACTGATCGCGTGGGACGAAACCGGCGACCCGAGATCCGAAGTGTGCTTCTCTCTGGCTCGGGCGGCGATCGCAAAAGCAAAAGGGGAAGGCTGAGGGCGAAGCGACAGAAATCAAGAGCAGGCGAGCCACAGATTGACACGGATGAACTCGGATGAACACGGATTTTGAGGCGGGCTTCGGATGGCACTATCGGACGGCGGATGGTGTGACGTAGTGCACAAGCCCGCCTCCATCGAGACAAGCTCGAAGGGGTCAGGAATCGGCTTCGTCGGAACCCAAAGAACAGACCCACGCGGCTTACCGTGCCGTGGGTGTCTGGCGATTGGAGCCAAAGCGGTGTCGAGCCACCGCACTCCAAGGTTCGC
>CBIHQO010000620.1:0-4621 GCA_966211735.1 uncultured Schlesneria sp. | reverse complement strand
CAACGATTTGCCGCCGGTACTCTGGGCTTTCTCTGGCCGTCGAGTCTCTTGCAATGCCGCCTGCAGTTGCCCCGGCCGCAGGGTCGCGTGTCCAGCCGCGCCAGAATTGGACGGCGCGTCAGATTTCACGCGAGCGGTTGCCGCCTTCAATTGTCGCGACATCGCTCCGACGTCATTCAAACAGAGGAACAGCGCTTCGTCACAGGCGTAAAAGGATAATGCTCCTAGTCGTGGATCGTCCTCGTTCCCTTTGACCTTCCATTGGAACCGAGCGGACGCGATCAGGCTTTTTAACTGCTCGGGTCCGGCACCGTTGATTAAAAAAATCGGCAACCACTGAAGATCGAAGCCTTCTCGCGCCAGGGCATCCAGACCCGCCTCCCAGGCTCGATCGATATCCTCAAAATCAGACAGATCTTTGGCGAAGAACAGTTGAATTCCCGCGATCATCAGTCGGACGAACAAGTAAAACAGCACGAACTGAATCGCCACATAAAAGCGCTGGACGAACCAGTTCGAAATCGGGACGCGAGCTTCGGGAACCAGGCGGGGGCTATACCAGGCGAGGATGACCGTCACCGCAACAATGAAGCCGTAATGGATGCAGCGGTAGGTGAAAGGCGACAACTTGCCTGACTTCGGAATCCATCCGAATAATAGCCCTAACCATCTCAGCACGGCGCGCATGACACGATGCGAGGCGTTGAGAAGCCGAGCAAGCCCATAAATCTGCGACAGCATCGAAACACTCCGACGAGCACTGACGGCTCGGCATGTAAACCTATGACAAACTTCAATTGCGGCGAATTCGACCAATCAATCCTGAGTTAACGATGTCCCTGACGACTCTACTTGGCCGTCGCCAGTGGAACTTTCACCGTTGTGGTCTCGCCGACTTTGATGTCCACTTTCGCTTCTCCATTATCCTTCCGCCCGATCACTGCATAGTTCACTTTGACCGTGATCTGATACTGGCCAGCCGGCAACTCCGTGAACGTCAAACTGTCTGCTTTCGTCTCTTCCACCCTTGATGCCGGGCCGCTGATCTGCACCGTGGATTGTGCTCCACGCGACACCGTCAGTTTCACGACCAATGTGCCGGTCGTCAATTTTGACGGAAGCATCGGCTTGCGGAATGTCACTGGATAGACCCGCGTCGCCACTGTTCCCAGTCCATTCCTGGCTTGCACGATCAACTGACGAGTTTCCTCGTCTTTCTCAATCTTCGGCAGCTTGGAACGGGCGAGCACAACCGGCCAGGTAACTCGAGGATTGTCGAGTCCCACGAATGACTGTTGCTCGATCAGCTCTTCATCGTCCTGCAGTTGCTTATCGCCGTTCGCGTCGAATCCAACGGCTAGGCGTTGAATGCCCGATTCCAGATCTGCTGCCTCGATGCGGAATGAGAAATCCTTATCCGTCAGGCGAGCTTCGTTGGTCACGCCTTTGACTTCCAGGGACGGCGGTCCATCGTCATCGATCGCGAAGCGAAGTTTCGCGGTCGCCAGTGCCAGCGATGGTTGACCGGCCCGTGCGAGCGTTGCTTGAACTTGGAAGCGGCCCGACAATCCCCGGATCTCGGCTTCTGAATCTTCACGCTCATAGTTCTCGGCAGACGTCCGCAACTTCCACGTGCCTCCCTGAATGCCCTCCAGCAGAACATGACGCCTGACTGAAGAAAACAACCGCCACGAATTCTGCAGTGCCGTTGGCTCGCTACCTGTTTCAGTCTCGCGAACAACCGTGTAAGCCAGGATCCAATCCCCGGATTCCTCCGTGCGATCCAATTCCGTGGAATCGACCTGAAATTGCAGACGCAGTGGTTCCTTCCCTTTGCGCACCACTGGTTCCAGGCGCGGCAGCGTTTTTGAATCGCCAGGGGGCAAGACCAGGCGAATATTGACTTGAGGTGGTTGGCCTGAAATTGGAGAGACAATACCCGTGGGTTCAATTCGCCAACGATAGGCATGCGGCAACCCGGCGACATCCAGTGCCAGATTCCAGTTGTAGTCTCGCGCCTGATCGCTCCAGTTCTTCGGTAGCGCGAATGACAGTGTCAGACGCTGACCGACGGCGACGGGACCACCCAATGTATAATCCGAAAGAGTGTTCTTCAGCGAATCGGGAAGGTTCAGTTCAACGGGAATCTTCACCGGCAATAAAACGTCTTCCGCTGCTGCCGGGCGTCGTTCAAGATCGAGTGTCAGGCGATCGTCACGGATGATTGGCTGGGGTTCGCCAATGAATTTCGCCGCCGACCAGAACGTGGGGCGTATGTGATACTCAAGCGGCTTCTGGTCCTCCGGATTAATTTCAAAGACGAGCCCACGAGCGAGGTCTGCCAGGGGTAGCTGGTCTTTCGTGGGAGGAGGATCCTTATCCTTATCTTTTGCAGGTATTGGTAGATCGCAAACGATGGCCGTACGCTCTCTCCCTGCTTCCAGCTTCAACGCCAGATCTTGCACCAACGGTGTGCGCCCGGAATCCGACAGTGCGAAGATCGTGACTTTCGCTGACGGAGTTGCATCCTTGGTTGGTCGAACCAAGTTGGCCCGAATTGACATCGGTGCCATCGGAGGCAGAAACACCTTGGCTCCGATCAGTTGCGACAGTGGCACCTGCTCTAATGGAGTATTTGTCGCCGCTTCCACCAGTTCAATCCGCCATTGGCTGGGATCAAATGGAGGATGGAGCGGGATCCGATAGAATGTCACCGGATAATCTTCGACCTCCGCCAACGCAACAAGTAGTGATTGCGGCGTTTCCACATCATCATCTAATTGCAATTCAACCGGGAACTGGCCGTTGGCAGGAAATGGCCGAACAATGGCTTTTTCAAGTCGCGTCTGGCTCGAGCCCTCGATCAGCCGCACGCGCGTCCCGGAGATGAGGATCTTCAAAGGGCGTCTGGGATCAAGTTCTGCTGGAACCGTGGAAAGTTGCAGTAACGCACGCCGCTTCGTATCGAACTTTGGTGGTTTATCGTCGCGATTGATCTCTGAACACCCGAAATGCCCTGCGCAACCTGCTCGGCCCGTTGAGTGAGTGATCCGTAGCCTGCGGTCTCGCCATTCGATACGGTCGCGTCGCGGCCCCGCCAGTCGGCCGCAAACAGCATTAACCAGTCGGCAAACTGTCGCTGTTCTTCTTCAAGAATCTGGAGATCAGGATCGATGACAGGAACGGTCGTCGGATCAAGGGCGGTGGCCGTGAGATACCATGCCGGAAGCCGTTGGGGTGCCTTTGTCGCTTGTGCCTTACTTTGCAGAGAACTCCACTGCCGTCGAACAGCCTCGCCTAACTCCGCGCGTCGCTTGCACAACGATTCCTGTTCGGCAGAAGCGGGCGCATGGGCTCGCTCTGAGGTTGACTGAGAGACGTCGAGAAGCCGCTCCCATTCCTTCCACAAGTCGGCTGTTCCCTGTTGATCATTTGAGAACAAGCTGAGTGTGGCAATCGCCCAGAATCCTTGCCAAAGTGTTCCCGTGTCCGCAGATCGATTAGGTAGCGATTCACCTTTCGGTTCCAGACGGCGCAGATCACCAAGCCTGCGATGTTCATCGAACGGCAGCCACTGTTGTCCATACAGGCGATCAGCTTCACGCCACAGCGATGGCGTCGGAGAAGTTGCTGTTCCCAGTCGTGGTAGAACTCGGCGAAGCTCTTCCCCAAAGTCCTTCTTGTCTCGCGCTGCCTGGCCGACTAGCTTCGCCAATTCATCGGCAGACGATCCAGTTTCCGTCGAACGGCTTCCGCTCAGTGCCACCTTCAGCCGTTGTGCACCAATGAACTGAGCAAGCAACCGTCGTTCAAGATCGGTCCATCGAGCGGGCTTGTCCGGCCAGAGATCGACAAACTTGTCAGGATCCCAATTTCCCTGTTGTTCCTGCTGTGACCAGAGACGAGAGACATCGCGAAGGCGCCCCCAGTCGACTTTGCGCTGCTCGTCGTCATTGGCCCGTGTGGCAATCCACCTTGCGGCATCTGGTAAATCGATCAGTAAATCACTCCAGGCACCAATCGCATCGGCGTATCGCCGTGTCGTTGTTTCCGCGTCTGATGCGCACTGAGCCGCCTTATCCAGCCAGTCACGAACCTCGGGACGCGTGGTGTCGGAGGCCAGCAGCCAACGTTCGGCGGCGCTCAATGATCTGATTCCGGATACAACAGTGTCATGCACAATCGGCAGAGATTCGGGAGATTGCAGAGCCAGTGTTTGGAATCGCTTTCTGAGCGAAAATATCTGTTGCAGTGCATCCCCTTTTCCAAATCGTTCGGAAGCACGTTCAGCAGACAAGACATCGCGGACCAGCTGACTATCGGCCGTCCGAGGCATCTTGCCAATTTGATCGAGACGACCGACGATCAATAGGAGACGTCCCCAGTTCTCCGCACTCGTGTCGCGACGCATCTCTTGCTGCAACCAGATTTGTACGGCCTCCGAATCAAACTCAGACGCACTGTCTTGTGCAGGCAAGGATTCTTTTAAGAGCACCAGTAGCAATTTGCCGGTCGATGTCACAACCTCAGCAGTCGGCGGTGCACCTCCACCGAATCCAAGTTCCCGAAGTGCCTGTCGCTGACCGTCATTTGTTCTGGACAAAAAAACTGCTGGATTCTG
>CBIHQO010000619.1:0-4624 GCA_966211735.1 uncultured Schlesneria sp. | reverse complement strand
TCGCTGACGTGCTCAACTTGGGCGCTTTTGCTGATCGTCCTTCGCCTGGCGAAACTCCGTCGCGTATTGCTCGTCATCTTTTAGTGACCGCTTGAACTGAGCCAACCGCTGCCGAATCCGCTCAACCGTCAATCGGATCGGTCGCGACATCAGATGAACGATCTGCTGAGGTGTGAACTCTTCCAGATCTTTGATCGTGTCGACTCTGAGGAATTCAAACACCTGCCGCGACTGGTAATCGTCGTGAAACAGCATGTACAGCTTTTCTTCCTGCGTCACCAGGGGTCGCCCCAACGATGGTTCCAGCTTGATGGGGATCACAGGGATGGCTGCTGCCGGCTTCTTGGCGATCTTCGATGCTGAAGCACGCGACGGCTTCAGTGGGTTGGCCTGCGTTGGTTTTGTCGCGGCCTTCTTGATGACCTTCACGGTCTTCTTGCTGACTTTCTTTACGACCTTAGCGGCGGCTTTTTTCTTCTTGGGCATTTGGTCCCTCACGGTGCCAGTGAACCCGGGTCTGATTTGGTGAACGGCCTCAGCGATCGATCTGTCGCCGAATATAACCCCACAGCGCGATGGCGGGAAGCATTTCAAGTTTGCTCCCCCTAAACACTGCTTGTAAAGGTAGTGCTGACGCAGTCGTGATTTGCTTGCGTGACGGTCGCTGCGAAGTCGGCGAGGTAGCCACGGGTGTAGAAACGCGGTGCCGGTTCGAGTGCCAAGCAGGCAAAGGAGAGGACAACGCGGGGGGGCGAAGGCTCGACCCCAAGACACCTGTTGCGAGCGCTATATCGTCATCGCAAGCCAGCGTTAGTGGCAGGCGTAAAAGTACAAAACTTGACCTCTGTCGGGCTCCCATTCGGGAAATACTGGCTTCCCTGATCCTGTGGTCGTACAATTGTCGGCCACGTCACTTTTGGTTCCGCGCCTGACAACTCGACTATTTCATCGAAGCAAAGGGGGCCGGTATGTCCAAGTTCAAGTCGGAGCAAATTCGCAACATTGTTCTCGTAGGCCACGGTGCGGTCGGCAAGACCACGCTGGCGGATCAAATGTTATACAAGGCCGGGGTCGGAACTCGACCCGGATCTGTGGACGACGGGACCAGTTTGCTGGATACCGACGACGAAGCGAAGCAGCACCACTTTTCAATCTCAGCTGCGATGGTGCATTTCGAACACCACGGTATGCGAATCAATGTTATCGACACACCAGGCTATCCCGACTTCGTCGGACAAGTGATCTCGGCTGTCTGCGCGGCGGAAACTGCGTTGATCACGATCAATGCTTCGGCCGGCATCGAAGCAAACACGCGACGCACGTTCGAGCTGGCAGGTAAGGCACACCTCGCTCGAGTGATCGTGTTGAACAAGCTGGATCAGGAGAATATCGACTTCGCGTCAGTGGTCGAAACGATCCAGGAATCGTTTGGATCCAACTGCATTCCGATGAATGTGCCCTGTGGGGCAGGTGCGAAGTTCAAAGGGGTGAAGACGACGCTGGTGACCGGCAATCCCGAACAGAATGGCTGCGTCGTCAATCCGGCACTCTATGGTTCTGCGATGATGGACGCGATTGTCGAAGCCGACGACGAACTGATGGAGCGGTATCTGGAAGGAGAAAAGCTGGATTCGCATGAAGTACTCGGAGGGATCAACAAGGCGATCGCCCGCGGGACACTGATTCCGATCTTCTGCATTAGCGCCAAGTCGGGCATCGGCGTGGCCGAGTTAATGGATGCGCTTGCTGATTTTGCTCTGGCGCCGGGTGAACTAGTCCGGCATGCGACTGCCGATGGGCAAGACGTGGAAGTGATTTCCACCGCGGATGCACCTCTTGTCGCGCAGGTCTTCAAAACACGGATCGACCCTTTCGTCTCCAAGATGAGCTTCATCCGGGTCCTGTCAGGGACCATGACGAAGGATTCGATGGTTAAAGACATGCGGACAGGGAAGGGAATCAAGATCCACCAACTGCTGGATGTTCAAGGGGGGCAAGTCGAATCCGTCGACGAGGCGCATGCGGGCGATGTCGTCGTCGTTGCCAAGGTCGACGACTTTCAGGTGGGCGATACGCTCGTGAATGGTGACCGCTCGTTCGTGTTGCCGACGATCGAATTTCCGACACCGATGATCGGACTGGCTGTTGAACCGAAGAGCCGAAACGACCAGCAGAAAATCTCGGGCGCACTGCACAAGATCGAGGAAGAAGATCCCACATTCCGCATCACTCGAGATCCCCAGACGCATGAAATGGTCATGCGAGGAATGAGTGACCTGCATCTGCAGATCGTGCAGGAGCGACTGCACAAACGCGACAAAGTCGATGTCGTCGTGCATGCTCCCAAGGTTCCTTATCGGGAAACCTGCATGGGAAAAGCCGAAGGTTCCTATCGGCACAAGAAGCAATCGGGTGGCTCGGGGCAATTCGCCGAGGTGCATCTGCGAGTCTACTCACTGCCACGCGATATCGATCCTGAGACGTACTTTACGCGGCAGCAGTTCGAGAGTCTGCGTGACTACCACTACGACAAGGAATTGAACTTCGCATTCCTCGACTGCGTCTCCGGAGGATCTGTTCCGAATCAGTTCATCCCGGCTGTGGAAAAGGGGATTCGCGACCGGATGGAGAAGGGGGTGCTGGCGGGATATCAAGTACAAGATGTCGCAGTGGCACTCTTCTTCGGCAAGGATCACCCGGTCGACAGTAACGAAGCCGCATTCCGAATGGCTGGCAGTTGCTGTTTCCGAGATGTCTTCCAGCAGGCCAAGCCCTGCCTGCTGGAACCAGTCATGCATCTGGAAGTGACAGTCCCCGGCGATCACGTCGGTTCCGTGACGAGCGATCTGAACACTCGTCGCGGGCGCATGGAAGGGATGGATCCTTTGCCTGGCAACATGACTATTGTCCAGGCTCGAGCACCCCTGTCTGAATTGACGACGTATGCCCGATCTTTATCCAGTATGACTGGTGGTCAAGGTTCGTTCCGCACGGACTTCAGTCATTACGAACAGGTTCCGCCACACGAGCAACAAAAGATCGTCGTCGCAGCCCAGATGAAGCATGATGACGACTGACACAACTCAACAGAGCTGAGGGAGGCAAGGGCTGAGGGCCAAGACCTTGGAGCTCTGCAGTGACCCAAGACCGACGACGAATCGAATTTCAGTCCATTCCGACACACGGCGCTCACAGCACATCAAGTTGGCTGCGAGCGCCGATCTGTGTTCCTGTTCTTCAATCTGGTAAGCTACGCCTGCAACTTTGGGCAACATTTCGAGAGATTAACAAGGAGCTTGCCACGATGATTCGTGCTGTTGGTCTGTGCCTGGTATTGAGCGGAATGCTGTGTTCGCTGGCGGTCGCCGAGGAAAAAACGCCTCCCACCGAAGCTGAAAAGGCGGCGATGGCAGAAATCCGAAAATCCGGCGGGCAAGTGATGGAACTTGCTCAGAATGATTCTCGATTGGATGTCGCCTTTCATTTGGCAGACGGCAAGATCGAAGATGCACAGCTTGCTCCCCTGAAAAGCCTTCCCAAGCTGGCCCAGTTGAATGTACGCGGCAAGGACATCACCGACGCCGGATTGGCGAATATTAAGGATTCCAAAGCTCTCGTTCGACTGCATCTGGAGCGAACGAAGGTCACCGACGCGGGGCTCGACCAGTTGAAGGGATTGGAGAATCTTGAGTATCTAAATCTGTATGGAACGGCGGTCAGTGACGCTGGCTTGAAATCGTTGGAAGGGCTGAAGAAACTGAAACGGCTCTACCTGTGGGAGACCAAGGTCACTGATGCGGGTGTGGCAGGCTTGAAGACCGCATTGCCGGAACTGCAGATTATTCGGGGTGTCGAGCCAGCCAAGCCGGCTGAAGCGAAGCCCGAAGAGAAGAAGCCGGAAGAGAAGAAATAGTAAATCCAATAAGACATGGATCCCAACTGCGGGAGTAGTAGAGCCATGTTGGTTGCCGCTGCTCGACAGTTCGCGATTACAGCCGTCGTCCTGGGGATGGTCGGGATCAGCGCTATCCTGTGGCCATTAGAGGACCTTCGTCCCGAGCGGCAGCTTGCCGCGGCCGGGGCCAAGTTGTGCTTTGCTCATGATGAAACGATGTTGGTGGGAGCGCTGCTCGAAGGAGAGCACATTGGTGACGACCTTGTCATCGTCGCCTCCAAAGTTCCCTCGCTGCAACGGCTATCATTGCTTGATAGCCGTGTTAGCGAGCATGGGATCAGGTCGCTGCAGTCACTACAGAAACTTTCATTGCTCGATGTCAGCCGAGCAAGCTTGACAGGCGAATCCCTGATTGCCATGGCAGAGTTTCCAGCCCTTCGGGAACTGCGACTGGATGGCAGCGAGTGGCTGCGTGACGATCATCTCGTCGAGTTAGCTCAGCTAAAGAACCTGGAAATCCTGAGCCTGGCCGACACGAATGTGACGACGACCGGGCTTGAACATCTGCGCTATTTGCCGAAGCTGCGCTATCTGCTGCTGGAACGTTGCCACAACATCACCGACGACTCAGTCGATGATTTGATCTCCCTCTGTCAGGAAAATCATCTCAACCTCGGCCTGTCGGGAACAGAAATTACGCTGCCACAGCTCGTGCGCATGCGACGGACA